>DASZVM010000935.1:0-12997 GCA_035547295.1 Puia sp.
ATCAATAAAGAATACCATGATAAGTCCGCCGACCTCTATAAAAAGGACAATATCACGCTGAAGGAATACAAGGCAGGCCTTCTGGCCCTGCAAAAAGACAAACGCAGCAAGATGGAAGCGTTGCTGACACCACAGCAGAAAGAGCAGATGGCCCGCCGGAAGAAGATGGGTGAAGAGAACAGGCAGGTAGCCGAGGCCGCCCGGATGGAAAGATTAAAGCTGCGGCTCAGCCTCAGTGACGACCAGGTGGCAAAGATCAAGGCAGGACAGGCCGATCTTCATGCGCAGGCAAAGTCCATCCATGAGAATGACAACCTGCTGCCGCAGGAGAAGATGGAGCAGATGAAGGGCCTTATGGCAAAAAGAAAGGATGTCTTCAAGTCTGTACTTACTCCCGGGCAGTTCTCCAAATTCGAAGAGATGTCACATCGCCGTGGATTTGGACGGGACGGTCATGAAGGCGGACATGGTGGCTGGGACAGGGGCAAACAGACAACTATCTAAAATATTTTTTTTGTACCTGCCAACAACCCGGCCGGCCGTATGGCCGGCCTTTCTTAATTCTTATCAAACCACAGCTTCGTCGTCAGCTCGTCAGGCCCCTGGTGTTCCACCGCCTTTGTATAATTCGCCCCATTCAACGACTGCTCCGTCCCGGGATAGATAAACCTCACAGGCATCTCTCCTGGTTTCAGCACACTGGCCACGGCAGGCGTCAGCTGCGGATAGTCCAGACGCCTCCATTCCGCAAAAGCTTCCAATCCCTGTCCGAACAGGGCGATCCACTTCTGCTCGCCGATGGATCTTTTAAAATTGCCGGCGTCATACTGGACGGACGGCTGTAGCAAATAGGTCTTTATCGCCGTAGTATCGATGCTATACTGGTTGAGGCTGGCAGTCACGGCCTGCTTATAAAGGTCAGCCGCATTACCCGAAATAAATCCACGCGCAACTGATTCCGAAAGATCAAAAAGCACTTCGGCATAGCTCATGATGACACCCGGGGCATGGGGCGCCCGGAAATAATCGCCTGGCCGCGAGGTCTTGCTAAGCCCCAGGTTATTGGCATCATTCGTCTGCAGTCCGTTTGGCACGCCTTTATAGATACGGGGCGCAGAGTCCGTCAGCTGCGCATATACAGGCAGACGGGGATCATTCAACGCTGCCAGCCTGTCTACGATGGTCTTGCTGATCCGGTAATCCTGCCGGGTATCAAATATGGTGCTCACGGGGTTCTGGTTGGGTGAATCCTTATAGACCAATGAAGCTGCATCTGTATTCGCTTCGAAATAAACGCCGCCTTCCGCCTGGATATCCGTCAGCACCTGTTTAGACAGGTCGGGGTCGCGGTCGGCAATACGCAAGGCGATGCGCAGCCGCAATGCATTGGTGAATTTCTTCCAGCTGACGATATCCCCCTCATACAACGGGTCGCCTGCAACTGCGGGGCCGGCCGGATCCAGCGCCGCCTGCGCCGTCTTCAGGTCATCCAGCAATCCCTTGTATACATCTTCCTGCGCATCGTACTTCGGGGTGAGGAAGCTGTCGATATTGCCCGCCTGTTTGTATGGTATATCTCCATAAGCGTCCGTCAGTAATTGGAATACCCAGGAGCGCAGCGTCAATGCCACCCCTTTATAGTTGGTGTGGTTCTGTTCTTCGGCGATGGAGATGATCTTATTCAGATTGGTGACGCCACGCGCATATCCCGCCTTCCATAAAGAGTCGAAGGCGCTGTTGTCGAATTTGTAAAAGTCAGGGTCCGTATACTGGATCTTTGCCCAGTGCTGTACAAATAAAAGAGAAGAGTTCATATTATTGTCCACTCCCCAATACGCATCGACCATCAATTTTTCGGTTGCCGTCAGCAGATAGTCCGGCTGAGGGTTCTCCGTATAATTCGGGTTCTTATTGATATTCGCCAGCTCCTTTTTGCAGGATACAGCCCCTAAGGACAGTACGGCCAACAATATATATGCAGTTGTTTTCATTGTCATTAAAATTTAAAGTTAAGGTTAATGCCATAGCTCCTGGTGCCGGGCAGGCTCAGGTCTTCAAGACCCTGACCATTGCCGGTGTTAAAAGCCGTTTCGGGATCCACGTTCGGCACATCCTTATGGATGATCCAGAGGTTACGTCCCACCAGGGTGACGGTAGCTCCCACAAAGCCGATGTGATGGAGCCAGTCGGCCGGCAGATCATAACTCAGCCGCACTTCCCGCAGCTTGACAAAGCTGCTGCTGTATATCCAGGCCTCGTCGAAATTGTTCAGCGTCTTATAATATTGCGAGGCGGACAGAATGGTCTTATTCTCTTTCCCGTCCCGGGTCACGCCTTTGAAGATCATGCCGTCATCGTAGACCGTCTCTCCCGCCGGGCCTGTCGTTCCCGCGACAGCTTTCTGACCGTTGTCGTTGCCCGGATAGTAATAAGATATGCCTCCGTGCGCCGCATCCCTGCCCGGCATCGTTAAAGCCAGCACACCCGTATAAGCTCCCGTGGCATTGGTGGAAGAATATTGCTTCCCGCCAAAAGAGCCGTCCACCAGCACGCTGAGTGAGAAATGGTCATACGTAAAGGTATTGGTGATGCCGCCCAGCCAGTCGGGTGTATATTTTCCCAGCACCTGGTTAGTGGGATTGTTAGCCGGAAGCCCATTATCTTCAATAATGACCTGCCCTTTGTCGTCCCGGAGGAAGGCAGTCCCATACAAGCTTCCATAAGGTCTGCCCACGGTAGCGACAGTCTGTATGCTCCCATCGCTTCCCAGCAGGTAGTTCTTCAGCAACCCTTCATTATCCAACGATATCAGCTTGCTGCGGTTCGCCGCGTAGTTGGCATTGATATCCCAGGTGAAATGGGTCGTCTTCAGCGCAGTCACACCCAATTGCACTTCCAGGCCATTATTATTGAGCCTGCCGGCGTTGATCAGCTTTTGATAGTATCCCGTAGTCGGACTTACATCCGCGCTAAGTATCTGGTTATAGCTGCTGCTGTGGTAAAGGCTCAGGTCCAGCCGCACTTTGTTCCTGAAAAAACCGGCTTCTGCGCCTATTTCCGTGGATGTGGTCGTCTCAGGTTTCAGGTTGGCGTTGAGGAACAGCGTGCTGGCTGCCAGCATGGGGTCCGAACCAAAAATAGGGGTGATAAAGGGATATGTATTTATCAGCTGGTAAGGGTTTGCATCGCTGCCCACTTTTGACCAGCCGCCCCGCAGCTTGGCATAGCTGAGCACATCGCTTTTGATGTCGAATGCATCGGAAAGCACAAACGTGCCGCTGACCGAGGGATAGAAATAAGAGAGGTTCTCTTTTGGCAGCGTGGAGCTCCAGTCATTCCGGGCCGTAAAATTCAGGAATGCATAGTTACGGAAACCCAGCTGTGCCGACCCAAACAGGCTATAGGTCTTCCGTTTGGAAAAAAAGTTGGAAGACACCAGCGGATCACGCGAGTTGGTGAGCGTATATACACCGGCCACCGCCAGTCTGGGCGCTTTCTGGTCATTTTCTTCAAACGACCAGGTCCGCAGGTTGGCCCCACCCAGCACTTCCAGGCTGAAGTCGCTGCTGAGCTTGTGGTTATAGTTCAATGTGAATTCCGTATTGTTCTCATTTACCGTGTAAGCATCTTCCTCATAGCTGCCAAAGGGCGTACCGCTGGTGCCATAAGCTATCCGCAGCTTGCGACGGTCTGTATAATAATCCGTTCCCGACCTCAGATTGGCCGTCAGCTCGTCGGTGATCTTATAGCTCAATCCCACATTCCCGATGACACGGCCCCGGCGCTGGCTTACGGTATTCTGCTCGGCGACAAAGAAGGGGTTGCTGTAATAGGCATTGTTCCAGTTGAGGGGACTGAGCGTGCTGTAGTAATGGTCCCGCAGCTTGTTCATGTCTACCTGCCGGCCCATCCAGATAAACTGCAGCATGGTGCTGGTAGATCGTTTGCCGCCCGCCCCGGGAAGATTGCCCGAGCCGGTCTGTATATAATTTACGTTGGCCGTCAGCGTCAGCCGCGGGTCCAGCTTCAGGGTGGTGTTCAATGAGAAATTATTCCTTCCCAGGTCGCTGTTGGGGATGACCCCAAACATCTTCTGTGTGTTGGCGGAGAAGCGGTAGCTGTACTTGTCCCCTGCATCCTCGATCCCTATTCCATTATTGTAGCTGACACCCGTCTTAAAAAAGCTTTTTACATTGTCAGGATGCGCCACAAAAGGCTGCGGCGTTCCATCAAAGAACTGGGGGATCATCTGACCGCTCATTTTAGGACCCCAGCTTTCATCCACATTATCGTTGACACCACCGCCCGCGCCGTCCTTATAGCTGAACTGACCGCTGGCGCCCTGGCCAAAAACATTCTGATACTTTGGCAGCGTGAGAAGGTTGCCAAAGCTGGTATTGCTGTTGATGGTAACGCCAAGACCCTTCCTTTTTCTGCCTGTCTTCGTCTTGATCAGCACTACCCCCTGGGCAGCACGGGAGCCGTACAACGCAGCCGCATTGGGCCCTTTTAAAAAGCTGATGGACTCGACATCATTGGGGTTGATGTCCGCAATGGCGTTGGCGAAATCCCTCGAAGCGCCCGCGCCCAGCTGGGAATTGTCAACGGGAAATCCGTTGACGACAAACAACGGCTGGTTATTCCCGGCAATAGAGGTCTCTCCCCTGATGACGATGCGGGAGGAACCCATATCCCCCTGGCTGTTGGTCACCCGGACGCCGGCCACCTTTCCTTCCAGCGCATTGACAAGATTTGGCTCCGATGTTTCGGATATGTCTTTTGACTTTAGCTCCTGAACAGTATAGCCTAAAGACTTTTTCTGCCGGGTGATGCCCAGCGCCGTCACCACGACCTCGTTCAAAGTACCCTTTGCCTGCTCCATCGACACCTGCAAGGCCGTCCCGGAAGCCGGCAGCTCCACCTGCTGATACCCGATAGAGCTGAATTGGATGACCTCACCGGACGATGCCGCTATTTCAAATTTACCTTCCGCATTTGTTTGTGTGGCGCGCGAAGTCCCTTTCACCCTGACGGTAACCCCATCCAGCGGCGTACCCTCCGGGCTTCCTGTGACCACTCCGCTTACCTTGAAAGTTTGTGCTTGCGCAGAGAAAGAAAAAAAGATAAACATAAGCAATAGCCCGGCTAGCAGCTTCTTCTTCATAACAGTGCTTTTAATGACTCAATGTGTTTTCCAACCGCAAATATAAACCCTACAATACAAGTGGACTAATATTTTTGTGGTGTAATTCGCATTTACAGCGGTAAAATTCACTCCGGCGGCGGTTTATATAATATTTATTACCTTTGTCCTTTCATCATTACTGTTGTAAAACAGCAAATCTTCTGCGTATGCCGCGAAAAACGGACAATTTCAGCAAGTTCTATAACAAAAAGAACAACGCTGCCATCAAAGAAAGTTTCCGCCAGGAAAAAAAGGCGGCAAAGAAAGAGCGTAAAGAAGCCATCGAAAGACACTTCGAAGCCAAACGTCAGGCAAAAGCGGAACGATCGGCAGCCGCCGGATCCACAGGTACGCATCTGAAAAAACTTCCCGGAAAGAAAAAACCACCGACCGTCGTGCTCAAAGCTACGGCTTCAGGAAACCCAGGACAGAGGCCAAAGCCGGTCAGTGAAACTCCCGCAAAACCAGTGCCATCCGCTGTGCCGGCCGCCAGGGGCGACGCGTCCCGCGAGCCAGGGGTCATGCCCCTGAACAAATATATCGCGCATGGAGGTCTCTGCTCCCGCCGGGACGCGGCGGAGCTCATCCGTCAGGGAAAAGTGGAGGTCAATGGCAAGCTCGTCACCGAGCCCGGTACAAAGGTATCTCCTTCCGACTTCGTCAAGGTCGGCGGTAAAAAAGTGACGATATCCCGGAACTTTGTTTATATACTGCTGAACAAACCCAAGGATTATATCACCACCACGGACGACCCCCAGGGGCGTAAGACCGTGCTCGACCTTATCCGTCAGGCTACTACCGAACGTGTCTTTCCTGTCGGCCGCCTGGACCGCAACACTTCCGGCGTCCTGCTGCTGACCAATGATGGTGATCTGTCCCAGAAACTGGCCCATCCCAAACACGAGATCAAAAAGATATATCATGTTACGCTGGACAAGCCCCTCACCAAGGCCGACTTCGACAAGATCGTGGAAGGCGTAACACTGGAGGATGGCACCGCTCATGTCGATGTGCTGGCCTATGCGGACACCAAGGACAAGACACAGATAGGGCTGGAGATCCACAGCGGCCGCAATCGCATCGTCCGCCGCATATTCGAGCACCTGGGATATGATGTAAGAGGGCTGGATCGCGTAATGTACGCGGGGCTTACCAAGAAGAACGTGCAGCGGGGCCACTGGCGCATGCTGACGGAAAAAGAGATCCGTATCCTGAAATATTTAAATTCTTCTTTCAGGGGTTCGCTGTCCGCGACAGGTAAGACAACGCAGACCGACAAGCCTGAAGCGTCAGCCGGACCAACCACACCCGTCAAACCCGCAAGGTCATTTAGATCTGCAAAACCCAATACACCCGTCAGGTCATCAAAAACCACGGGCCATGCCAGACCCGCAAAACCCGCCGGAGGGGCAGAACCACTCCGCGGGCGTAAATCCTCCGGCTCGTATAACAAGTCAAAAGCGCGTGACCAGCGGCGTGATACAAAAAGAAAACGCGATCCCGAATAATCCCCACCCATATGCACAAACCTGAGATCATATTCGAGAACGAACACTTTGTCGTCGTCAATAAGCCCCCCGGTCTGCTAAGCATCCCCGACCGCGAAGGCAAAGACCCTTCCCTGAAAACATGGCTAAGAGAAAAGTACGGCTCCATCTTCACCGTCCACCGCCTGGACCGCGATACCAGCGGCGTCATCGTCTTTGCAAAGGATGAGGCCACTCATCAATACCTCTCCAAAATATTCGAAGAAAGGTCCGTAGAGAAGATCTACCAGGGCCTCGTCCAGGGTACGCTTGCCCAGCCAAAAGGCAGCATCGACCTGCCCATCATGGAACACCCTGCCAAAGCCGGGGTCATGGTCACGGGCAAAAAAGGCAAAGCCTCCCTCACCGACTACGAGGTGCTGGAAGAGCTGGGACTCTATTCATTGGTACAATTTCACATCCACACGGGCAGGACGCATCAGATCCGCGTTCACATGCAGGCCCTGGGCCATCCCATCGTCTGCGACGAGACCTATGGCGACGGTCGTCCCGTCTTTATCTCCTCTTTCAAAAGGAATTACAAGCTCAGCAAAGACGAGGAGCAGGAACGCCCCATCCTCCACAGGCTGGCACTGCACGCATACCTGCTGCACTTCCAGGACGAGCAGGGAGAGCATCACACATTCGAAGCGCCCCTGCCCAAGGATATGCGTGCCCTGATACAGCAGCTGAAGAAATGGAAGGTGTGATCGGGAACCTCATTCTTACCATAAAGTGGTATTGACAACCGCCGCAGGCCATCGTATCTTGCGCCTGATCAGATCTTCTTTCTCCTGTCTTTTATTTGCCTGACTATCTACTGTCCTGTCCTGGACCCGATCATCAGCGGCCTGTACGCTGACAGAATCTTATTGTACACACAAAAAAAACGATCATGGCAAAAGATGCTAAAAAGATCTCATTGAATGTAAGCTTTGAGCAGGCGCCTCAGCAGGAGATCTCCCTTCTCGGGTTTCTCTTTTATTGTAACGGACGGTTCCTGCAGGTACAACCCGTCCGTAAGGACCTCCTGGAATTTACGCTCACCGATGCCGCCGGCCCCGTCAACACCAGCGAATTAAGGGTCTTTATCGCTCCTGCCACGGACAAGCGTATCGAAAGCGTCCGCAGCATCGAAGCATTGGAACAGTATAAACCATATGAGCCCGTGCTGCAGACAAACGAGGAAGGTAATTTCTCTATCCTGCCCCTTCCTTCGCTGATCACACAATTCTGGCCCTTCTGCTCTTGCCGTGTAACGGGAAAAGTATCCAAATGGTTCTTTATCGACGGCATCTGGGAAGACCGCCACGTATGTAAGGCCCGTGTGCACATCTGCGACATCGACGCCATCTGGTACTGGATCTATAAGGTCCCCGATTACATCATCGCAAAAGTGCCCGAAGTGATCCTCGATCCAAAAGAGATCATCAGGTTCCCCATACCCCAGCCCGATCCTCCACCATTTACCGCAAGCCGGATCGCCCTTGAACAGAACACCAGCGAAAAGAGCGTATTCCGCACCTTCTCCGAAGAAGAACGCCGGCTGCAAGCCGCAGCCGCGCTGCCCGAATTAAGTCCCGAGATACGGCAGACACTCTCTTCGGGCAATCTCAACCGTATCAGGGAAACCATCGCCGCCAACTATGCGGTCTTTCATCCCTGGTTCTGTCTCTGGCCCTGGTGGTGGCCCTGGTTCTACCATCGCAGAGAGCTGGCTGTCGTATATACGGATGCGGGCGGAAGATTTGATAAACAGGTGAGCTACTGGTGCACCGGCGATAAGCCTGACATCTATATTTGGGTGGAATACCTGATCAATGGCGTATGGACCACTGTTTACGAGCCCCCCATCCCGTGTAACACCTTCTGGGACTATGCCTGCGGCAGCCCCATCAGTATCCATATCACCGACCCAAGAGTGCCTGGAGGATGCTGCTGCGATTGCCCCATCCCGGGAGACGAGGTCTGGGTACGCGCAGTAGGCAGCACCAGCATGTCCCATATCAACCAGGCCAGCTACGCACAGACGCCACCCGGACAATCGGTGTCCTACAACCGCATCGGGCTGACGGATGCTGCCGCCATCTATGATCCTTCGTTCCTGCCGACAACAACAGGTGATTTCAAACGCCCCTTTGGAGGGTCCCCCACTTTTGTCGTGGGATTTGGCAACAGCCTTCCGAACAACGGGAGCTATTACTATCGATGGAGCTATAAAAAAGTGAAGGACGCCGCCCTGGTGAATGTCTCCGACTCCTACAAGGCCCTGCAGCCCGTGTTGGGCGTCACATCGAAAGGATATGAGTTCACCTATATCGATTCGCACGGGGATACTCAGTTCGGCTCCAATAGCGTAAAGCTCGGCCCCTTTACCGTTGGGGGGAATGACAACCTGTATCTTATTCCCCCTGAACGTCCCGACATGGCGCCTTTCAGCGTACCGGAAGCAAATCCCCAATGGACGGAACCAAGCTACCGCAACTACAGCATCAATTTTAATTCGGATGATCTGCGGGATGCCGGCAACCAAAAAGGCGACGGCCTCTATGAATTCAAATTGGAATTGTTCGACAAGACAGGCGCCTTGCTGACCAACATCCCGAAGGCAACCTTCAAGGTACCCGACTATAATAATTCCGGCTTCAGCGTCAACGCACCGGATGCATTGCTGGAGCTGCCCAGCCCGTCGTCCACCGTGACCAGCGGTTTCAATATACTCATACGGATAGACAACTCAGGCTGCTCGGCAGACATCTATACCGTAAAGGTCAATGGCTCACCCGCTTCCACGGACTGCTGCGGGTTTGTGTCCTATAAGCCAGGCGGTACGGAAGCAGTGCTGGACCTTTCCTTCCAGGCCGCTCATCCCAATAACTTTGCGGTGTTCGAGTTCAAGGTGGAAAGAGGCACCTGCGGATATGTCGGCATTGCCGGCGCCAGCGGAATGGTCATTGCCGGCGCTGATGGTTATACGCTTGGCAGCGGCGGTGTTTATGATAAATCCTTTACACCGGCCCAATTACTGGAGACATGCTACAACAACGGCGTGGGCAAGGGTGCGTTTGCAGAGACCCTTGCCGTGGCAGCCATGGCAACCGACGGCACTTACAGGCTCATAGCCAAGGATAATGGGGATGTAGCAGCCTTTGCGCTGGAGCCCTAAACCGAACCCTAAAACCCCACCGGCAAACCTATGGATCCTTTTCTGTTCTTTCTGGTGTTGTGGAGGACGGACCATTCGACATCGTTTTCAGGCTGCGTAAGATGGCAGGGGCAGGCTTCTTCGGAAGCCTGCTCGACTGTCCTTACTGTCTCAGCATCTGGGTGGCGATACCCTTTGCCGTATATATGGCCCATGGTTGGAAAGAGGGTGTCCTGTTATGGCCGGCGCCAGGCAAAATGACCGCTACGGCGGTGCAAAAGATCCAATCCTCACCCGGCAGCGCCCCCAAAACAGGCTGGCTGTATCATTGGCTGAGGAAAGGGGCTGGCAGCCCATCCTTCATCTATGGAAAGAAGACCCCATAGTCTATTTTAGCTTTACGGTGTGGTAGAGATCCAGCGCAGCTTTATGATGCGTGCTGTCTAGGTTTTTTGCAAAAATGCTCAGGTAATTGCTGTCGGGGAGATCCTGTACGACCATTCCCGTCATCCCATCGCCTATGCGTTTTGGCTGAACGATCCTGACAACAAGCCCGCCCACTGTATCGTACCTGTAGTAGTTCTTAAGAAAGATACCCTCGGCATTATCTTCAGATGGAGTATTTGTATATACCACCTCGTCAGGACCGTGTTCAGTGGTGAAATTCTTCTCGAACTTCTCTTTCATGTTTTTGGCGACAACCACGGGAGGCGTATCAAACAGCTGATAAATGATCCCCGGCTTGCCATATTCGATCTCGAACGTATCCTTCTTTTCGTTGAGGATATACGCCACATAACTATCTACCCCCTTCCCTTTTACGTACTGATAAGAAGGAGGCAATTCCAGCATGACCCTCCCGATTGTAATCGTCTTTTTCGCTGCCGGGGGCGACACTTCCGCCTGTTGACAGGCAGCCAGCAGGGAGAAGGGAAAAATGAGCAAAAAGGCTTTATATATCATCGATCTTATTGTTTTATCCCCGTATTGTTAATAAATTCCCTCAACTCCGGTCGTGCATCCGTGCTAAAATAGGCCCGGGGATAGTTACCCTCCGGCAAATTCACTAATTTTCCCCACATTGCCTTCAAAATATTGCTGTTGGTATTGGTAAATCTCTTATCTGGATTATCATCTATGGATTTGTTCATAAAAGTACCGGCATAATGACCCGATCCCATTATATGTCCCAGCTCATGGGCAATGACATTATTGACATAGGCCCCTGAATTGGCGCCTTCTACAGCGGCTACGTTACCATCATTTGCGGCCAGGCCCACCGGGTCCGATGGACCTTCCGACGTATGTTCCTGGAATGGTATATCCGTGACCAGCGCGATCAGATAGTCCGTAGGGTTCGCTTTATCGATGCTGGAAACAACGCTCACGTTCAGCGATGCCTGCACATTGACGGTGACGGGGATCTCCTTGCCTTTGTCCGTCGCCGTAGTGACAAATTCACCGCTAAAGGCCTTTGCGACAAACGCCGCCAGCATCTGTTTATTCGCTTCCCCAAATTTTTGATCCGGGTCGATGACCGTAAGGCTAATGGTGACCTGGATGTCTATCTTCCCCTCTTTCAGGTTCTTCTTGATCGAGACAGCAATGGATGAAGGTGAGCTGGACTTCGATGAGGAGCCCCCGTTTGTATTGATCAGATCCCCATTGATCTCGATATAATTAGACTCATATTCCACCGTGATATTGGGGTTGTCTTCCGACATGCCGTCCACATCGATAAACTTCATAGGGTTATCCAGTACATAGGCATAGGGCGAGTACCTCCTGGACTTCTCCGATAAGGGATCGATGCTATGCCAGACGCCCAGTTGGGGGTCCTGCATCCTTGCGCCATAGTCATACTCCTCCAGACCGCTGCCATCACGGAACTCCTGGTTTTGCAATTCTTTACCATTATACCTGGATTTATTCTCCGCATAATTACCCTTGATCGCTTTGTCGGATATCCCCGCCATCGTCAGCCCGAAAGGATAATAATGGGTTTCTTCCATCAAGGGACCGGAATACGTCCTCACCGTGAGGTTGTCAAAAAAGACATCCCAGCCCGGAGTGGCATTGCTGACATATACATATAGATAGCCGCTTTTGGTAATGGGTATCCCTGAATAGCCCAGGGGAGCCTGCAGCGTTCCGCCTCCCTGCGTACCCGCCGCACCGACAGGAATGGCCCCGCTCTGCGGATAGCTGGCGACATACTTGAACTGGTCGTCCAGCAGTATCCAGTTGAGGAATGCCTGCGGCTTCCCTGATAAGGTTCCGTTGTTCGCTGAAATAAAGCTGGTCAAAGACCCCAGCAGCGGACTACCCGGTGCGCTCAGATCACCGGAAGAGCCATGAGCGCCGCCGGTAAGCGTGGCAATACCCGCCGCCAGGGATGTTATGATGTCATTGGGTGTAAGATTGCCGCTATTCGAGCCCGTGGCGTTATAGTAGAACTGCGTCGCAACGTCTACCTTATCCCCACTCATGACCTTTAAAATAATGCCCGGACCGACCTTCTGCCCGCTGCCATTCACCCGTGCGACACTGTCATTTGGATTGGTAACGCTCAGGTCCGCGGGATAACCGCTCACCCCGCTTCGCGGATAGGCCGTATTTGCCAGATTGTAGAACAATTGATTTTCCGTATTGCGATAAGCGCCTTCCATGGTAGCTACGTACTTGGCCGTGTCCTTTTGCTGGCTAAGCACTACCCTTGTATTCCCAAGATGATCTTTTTCAAAGAAGTCGTATTCAAACCCTATGGAGCTGGTGCCATTCTGGTACTTGTGGTTCACCAGCCGCGCCCTGCCCTCTTCATGTACAAAGTATTGCAGGGTATCGTTTTGAAAAACGAAGTTGTCTATGTAGATGGTAGTATCCCTTCTTACGGGGTTGACTGTACTGTCCTGCGTGATCTTCTGAAGCTTATTGCCCGCGGCATCGTAGGTATATAAAATATTCCCTTTGGCATTGACATGCACTGTCTGCAGGAGGTTGAGATAATTGTAGGTGAGGTTGTCGATGGCCTTATTATTGTCCGTTGCAAGGTTGCCGTCGGCATCATAGGTATAGTCGGTAGAAGCTTTGCGGCTGGGGTCGTAATGGAAATCTCCAAGCCTGGAGCCCGGTGCGTTCGCC
>DASZVM010000936.1:0-4243 GCA_035547295.1 Puia sp.
GCCCGCCGGCTGGTGGAAAAAGGCGTACGTTTTGTTCAGCTGTTCGACTGGGGCTGGGATACGCACGGCACGGCTGCCGACCTTTCCATCGACATAGGGCTCGTCAACAAGTGCAGACAGGTGGACCGCAGCATAACGGCCCTGATCCTGGATCTCAAACAACGTGGCTTATTGGAGGATACCCTCGTCATCTGGGGCGGAGAGTTCGGCCGGACCCCCATGATGGAGAACAGGGACGGTAAGCAAAACCCATTTAAAGGAAGAGACCATCATTTAGACGCCTTCACCGTCTGGATGGCCGGAGGCGGTATAAAAAAAGGGTTCAGCTATGGAGAGACGGACGAGATCGGCTATTATCCCATCAGCGGCAAGACCACCCCTTTTGATATGCAGGCGACTATTTTGAACCAATTGGGCTTCGATCATGAAAAGTTCACCTACCAGTTCCAGGGAAGGCCTTTCCGCCTGACGGACGTGTTCGGGAAGGTTATCGAAGATATTATCTCATAATAATCTATGTACCTGCTGACTATTACTGACTTCATCGCACATCTCCACCCTGCCCTCGTTCACCTGCCCATCGGTATCCTGCTGATAGCGCTGATCCTGCAGCTGCTGGCAGTAAAGAAAAAATTCGAGGCATTCCGCCACGCCATTTCTATCATACTATTGGTCGGGCTCATATCGGCCGTGTTATCCTGCATCACCGGCTTCCTGCTCTTCCGTAGCAGCGATTATGACAAGACCCTGGTATCCTGGCATATGTGGATGGCGGTGACCCTGACTTTTACAACGTTTGCGTTATACGCCCGCATCAGCTTCGGCCGGGGACTCGATCGTACAGGCAACCTGCTTGGCATCGGTCTTTTTGTGCTGATAATGATCACCGGCCATCTGGGCGGATCGCTTACGCACGGAGAGGACTATCTCTCCGGCGCTTTGCATGCTTCGGAGGATGCTTCGCCCGCTGTCATTCCACCCATCGCCAATGTACAGGAAGCGGCGGTTTATGATAGTATCGTAAAACCCATGTTGCAAACGACATGTTACAATTGTCATGGCCCTAACAAACAAAAAGGAGGGCTGCGGCTGGACAACCCGGCGGCTATTGCAAAAGGAGGCAAGGATGGTATCGTGCTTATTGCGGGCAAGGCGGATTCCAGCATGCTGATCAGACGGATGCTGTTACCGGAAAGCGACGAGGACCATATGCCCCCCAAAGGTCACAGGCAATTGAGCCGCCAGCAGCAGGAGCTGCTGTCCTGGTGGGTAGAGCAGGGCGCTGATTTTTCAAAAAAGGTAAAAGAGCTGCCTCAACCGGAAAAGATACGTCCCGCATTGCTGGGATTGCAACATAGCGCCGCCGTCCCGGATAAAGACCTTCTCGTACCCGATGAGCCCGTCGATCCTCCCGACAGCAAGACAATGACGGCTTTGAAAAATGCAGGCGTGGTGGTCATGCCGATGGCGCAGAACAGCAACTATCTGTCGGCAAATTTCTCCGGTGTCCCCGGCGCCGGGCTTGTGTCTTTACTGCTGCCCCTCAGAAAACAATTGGTACAGCTGGACCTGTCCAACACAGGCATCGGCGACAGCGCTGCAAAAGTTATTTCACAATGCACCGGACTTCGTTACCTCGTACTGAGCAATACAAAGATCACCGATAGATCACTGGCGTCGCTGGCATCCTTACCCGAGCTGCGTGTCCTCAACCTGGTAGGCACAGAGGTGACAGGAGAAGGACTCCTATCCATGCAGCCGCCCAAACACCTCCATGCGCTTTATCTGTACCATACAAAGGTGGATGGGAAATATTGGGAGAAATTAAAGGGTTTATTTAAAGGAGCGATGTTGGATTCGGGAGGATATTCGTTGCCCAAGCTGACCACGGATACTGCCATTGTACGGCCTAAAATACGATGAGTTAATAGGAAGGTAATAGCCATTTGATTTCCAGTTCCTTGTATCATTTCCTAATCACGATTATATAACCTAAATTTGTTACAAACAGACGTAAATATGGAACCAGCAAGCCTTCGCCAAAAATTACATCAGTACGTGGACAATGGAGATGAGAAGCTATTGAAGCTTATGTATGCTGTTGCCAGGGAATATAATGAAGAAGATGACTTTGAATATCAATTCACCGAAGAAGAGATAAAGCTTTTTGAAGAACGAAGCGCTAAGCGCCAAAATGGAGAGAGCAAAACTTACGATTGGAAAGACGCCAAAGAGATCATTCTTGGTAAAAAGAAGATAGAATGAGCTTTGAAATTGTGGTACAATCAGAGGCCATCATAGAAATCCAAAAAGTATTTGAATGGTATGAGCAAAGCCGACCTGGATTAGGATTCGAGATGATCCAGGAAATAGAAGAAGGCTTTGAAAGACTTTCTAAACACCCTCATAATTATTCAGCTACGAATAAAAAGTACAGAAAAGTCAGGATCAATCGTTTCCCATATATAATTGTTTTTGAGATAGAAGATACCAAGGTTATCATCATTGCATTACGGCATATTAAACAAGAATCCAGTCGTCGATAGCACTTGCTGCTAATATTCATCCCTCATCCCTTCCAAAACCTCCAGCCTCCGGATACGATTATAAATAACAGGCCGCGAGCCATACATAAGCGTGAAATAAACATTGACCCGCTGCTGTTCCATTTTCGCAATTTTTTTTAACGCATCACGTAGCCCCGCGCCATGACCAAGCTTATGCGCATAGACATCCTGTCTGTATTCGCATTGACGGGACAAGGCGAGCCGCAGCCAGTGGAACAGCCGGTTCAATACAAAAAAGGTCATCAGGAAAAGCCCTGCTGCAATGACAGGCATCAAAAACAGAGGTTTGAAAAAGAGAAAAAAAATAAATATTGCCAGCAAAAGCAATCCGATCAGGGGTACGAAAAGTATCATTTTTCTCAACACCACGCTTATCAGGAAAACAAGCCGGTACACCGCCGCCGGCAAAAGACCCGCTGTGGCAAATGCCCCGGAGACCATCAGATCTCCGCTCATCAGGTGCCCCAGCTCATGCGCCAACACACCTTTCAGCTCATCGTCCGTCAGCTCGTTCATCAACGGCTTGGAGATGGCGATAACATTACCTCCGCTGGCAAATGCTTCCGGCGCATCCGACTCCGCGATACGCAACCCGAACTTCTTTTGACAGCCGGTGTTTTTCATCACACTCACAAGACAATCCCGCAACCTTTTTTCCTCTTCCAGCACCGGCAGCCGGATATGCCCATAAAAAAAGAGGCTCAGCGGCGTGCATATATAGACGGATGAGAAGCAAAATAATGCCCATCCTGTCATTGCCGTACAGAAGGTCAGCCAGGAAATATATACCCCTGAAAGAGCAAGCGCAAAAAGAAAACAGCAGCAGGTGAGCAGTACGTATGCCAGGACAGCACCGGTCTGCAGGAACTTATACATACGACAAGATTTAGTGATCAAAAAATGGCCTGCAATTACGATGATCCTGACGATCTAAAAAAGTGAAGTATTAATGGATGCCTTGACAGAAGTCAAAAGCTGCCGGTGGTCCATGCAATTTCCAGCGGCAGCCATGCGTTTGATTGATATTTTAGTAATATTTGTACGATGATTACCCGCTACACCCTTGCCATTTTGTTACTCAGCCTTTTTTGTAGTAATGTATATTCAAATGATTATGAAGATGCATGGAAGGCGCTCCACCATAATGACCGGGAGCAGGCAAAGAATTTGCTGCTCCGTGCGATGAATGATCCCCGGACGGCCGTCGATGCCTATATCACCTATGTTTTTGTCCGTTCCTTTGAAGGGAAGGAGGCGGAGATCGATGATCTCGATGCCCGTGTGTTCGATAAGCTGCAGGACCCCAACCCTTATCTGTTTGCCCTTTGGTTCAACGGAGCAGCCCTGGGCAATTATGGCAAAAAATCGGGTCATCAGCTGCAGTTGCTGGACAAGCTGCTAAAGGATAATAAGGTTAACGGTTCCATCCGGGCCGCGGCACATTATTTCAAAGCGGAACATTACATGAAAAGCAATGATTTCGCCAGTGCAAAAATGGAATGGTCGAAGATAGGAGGTATAACCTCCGTCTGGCAGCTGACAGGTCCCTTCGACAACCTGGGCGGCAGCGGTTATTACAGGGATCATGGCCCTCTTCAGCATCCCGAAGCCGATGCCTCTTTTAGTTCCGTGAACAATGCGGCGGTGAAATGGTTCACACCCACTGCGATGAGTGA
>DASZVM010000937.1:0-4340 GCA_035547295.1 Puia sp.
CATTCGTGACATCCGTCACCAACGGGATATTCCCAAAACCCCTGGTCAGCCAGTAATACCCCAACGCCCTCAGGTAATACGCCTCTCCCTGGATCTCGTTGATCTTTGACTGATCTCCCTCCACTTTGGAAGCATTGCCGATAACGTTGTTGGCGCCCTGTATGGCCTTATAGCAGCCGTTCCATATCTGTGATATCCGGTCATTATTGGCAGTGACATCGAACTGGTCCATTTCCCTGAAGTCGGCCTTGTTGCCGCCGGGTATGGTGGTCAGGTCGTCCCCTCCCATGGAAAACCCTTGTACGGCGGACGTCAGGAACCCCTGGGCCCAGGTACGCAGATATCCTTTATAGGCTCCGGTCAGCGCGGCATCCAGGCCGTTGAGGTTCGACACGGCATTATTCCCGACTACCTGTCCCTTCGGGTTCTCATCCAAAAAATGCTTTGAGCAACCCGTAAGGGCGGCCAAAAGACAAATTATCAAATACTTTTTCATGACTATGAATATTTAAGTTCTTTTTAGAAATGTACGTTTACACCGAATGTCCACATGACTGAATTGGGATATGCTCCCTGATCGACCCCCTGCTGCGTATCGGCCTCGTAGCCATTTATATTCCCTTCCGGAGCGCTGGAATTGGATTCAGGATCTATACCCCTGTAATGGGTAAAAGTGATAAGGTTCGTAGCGCTGACGAAGACTTTTATGGAGAGGATATCATTGAACTTCTTTTTCGGGAACGTATAGGCCGCGCTCAGGTTCTTCAGCCGTACAAAGGCAGCACTTTCCACAAAACGGGAGGATTGCGTGTAAGCATTGCCGGGATAAGCGCTGAAGGCAGGGATATTCGAGGTCTCATTCGTCCCGGGAATATACCTGTTTTTGATGTCGGAGAACAAGATCTCTTTTGCATCGGTGCTTCCCAGCATCCCGAAAGCATAGGAATAGTTCAGCTTATCCATGCCCAGCAGCCCTTCGAAAAAGACGTTCATGGAGAAGTTCTTATACGTAAAGGTATTGTTCCAGCCAAGGGATGTCCGGGGCATGGAGTTCCCTATCTGCACAAAGTCGTCCGTATTGATCACCCCGTCGCCATTCTTGTCATAATAACGGGCATCGCCGGGATGAGCGCCATATTTTGCGGCCTCCGTCGCATCGTGCGTCTTCCAGGTCCCCAGATATTTATATCCATAGAAAGTTCCGATGGGCGAACCGGGCTGCAGGATGAACGGATCGATCTCGATAAAAGGTTTTCCCGCCCCCAGGCTGACCAGTTTGTTGCGCAGGAGGGATATATTGGCAGAGCTGCTCCAGCTGAAATCCTTTAGTGTGATCGCATTGACATTGACGGAGAACTCCCAGCCCTTATTGTCCATTCTTCCGATGTTGGACAGGATGGAATATCCGCCTAAGTATCCGGGTATGGGTTGGCTCAACAATAAGTTCCGGGTGTTTTTGACAAAATAGTCCACCGAGGCGCTGAGCATTCCGCCAAAGAAATCCATATCGATACCCGCATTCTTTTGTTCCGTGGTCTCCCATTTCAGATCCGGGTTGCCAGGGTTCCCCAGGATGATCCCCGAGACGATGGTGCTGCCGGGACCAGGGGCGAATATTGATCCGGCATCATCGAGGTCGGTGACATAAGCGGAGAGGGTCCCATAGGGATTGATACCCTGGTTGCCCGTCAATCCCCAGCTGGCCCTTAACTTCAGGTTGTGGAAGATATGCTGGTCCTGCATGAAGGGTTCTTCCGTTACCCGCCAGCCCAGGGCTGCGGAAGGGAAAGTGCTGTATTTGTTGCTGCCCTGGAATTTCGAAGAGCCGTCACGGCGTACAGAGGCTGATACCAGGTATTTATCCTTGTAGGCGTAGTTCACCCTGCCCAACATGGACAGCAGCGCCCATTCCGAATAACCGGAACCTACATTGGACGACGCGGATAACGCGATATTGTTATAGGACTGGGCAGGATAGGTCAGGTTACTGACACCGACATTGAAGCCCGTACCACTGAACTTCTGCGTTTCATATACACCGGTGATCTCCAGACTGTGGTCGTGATTGAATACGTGCTTATAAGTGAGGTTACTGGTGCTCTGCCAAAGGACATTCTCATTGGAGCTTCTGCTGGCAGTAGGAACATTGCTGGTGATATCGGGACCCGCAAATCCCATACCCTGGGAATTGTTATAGTTCAATCCGAACTGTACGTCCAGGGTCAGATCACGGATAAACTGGTATCGCAGACCGCTGATAAGGTTCATGTTGGTGTTGTTGGTCCGGTTGTCCGTCTCATTGTTCAGGGCGACGGGATTCTGGAAGATCGAGCTGGTGGGATCATGGAGGATATAATTGCCGTTCCCGTCGTACACCGGTGTGGTAGGCGCCCAGGCGAGGGCCTGTCCCAAAGATCCACCCCTGCCGTTGGTGCCGCTGGTATTGTGGTTTTCATTCCTGACTCCCGCAAAATTGAGCCGGAAAGACAAATTCTTCAACAGCTGTGATGTCAGGTTGGTGCGTAAACTATATCGCGTATAGTCCGAGTTATCGATGACTCCTTTCTGATTCAGGTAATTGGCGCTGACCAGGAAGCTGGTCTTGTCGGACCCGCCGGAAAAGGTGAGCTGGTGCTCCTGTCCGGGCGCTGTTCTGAAAATTTCGTCCTGCCAGTTCGTACCGCCGGTCTTTTGGAACTGTGCGATCTGATCATCGGTGAACCGCGGCGGAGCCGCAGGTGTGAGCACCGCATAGCGGGCATTGACGGTCTTGGCGAAGTCTGCCGCGTTCATGATCGGGTAACGTTTGATAACGCTGGCAGAGTAATACTTTGACGTGACATCGATGGCCATCTTTCCTTTTGTCCCCGTCCTGGTGGTAACGATGACGACCCCATTGGCTCCCCTGCTTCCGTAAATAGCGGTAGCCGATGCGTCCTTCAATATTTCGATGCTGGCGATATCGTCGGTGTTCAGGGTGGTGAAATCGGCGCCTACGAAACCATCCACGACATATAGGGGGCTATTGTCGCCTGTCAGGGAGTTGGCGCCCCGGATACGGATCCGTACATTACCGCCGGGCGAGCCGGAAGAGGTCGTCACCTGTACGCCGGTGGACCTGCCCTGCAGCGCCTGATCGAGCCTGACCACCGGCGCATCCTGGAAGTCTTTGGCGGTGACCGTGGACAGAGAGCCTGTCACGTCCCTTTTCCGCTGCGTACCATAACCGATCACCACGGCATTCTCGATCTTGTTCTCATCCAGCTGCAGCTGGACGTTGATTGTACCCGAAGCAGGCACTTCCACCGTCTGATAACCGACGTAGGATATAACCAGCATCCCTCCCCCATTGGGCACCTGCAGGGAAAAACTGCCATCCGCATCAGTGCTCGTGCCCCTCTCCGATCCTTTGAGCTTGACGGAGGCGCCCGCCAGCGGTTTTCCATTCTCGTCCCTTACGATACCGCGGATATCCAGGAAAACAGGAGCAGGCGGCGCAACAACATCGCCGATTTCCTCTTTCGGTTTGATGACGATGATCTTGTTGGTGATGGTGTATGCCAGGCGCTGGTTCCTTAAACAAATAGCCAGCACTTCGTCAAGGTCCGCGTCCATTACGTGAATATCGATGGGCTGAGCATTTTTAAGCAGGTCCTGGTCATAGAAAAAAAGGTAGTTGCTTTGCGCGCTGATCTTTTTGAATACTTTCGCCAGAGAGATATTCTTCTCCGAAAGCGTTATCTTCTGAGCAAAGCCGCGGGCGCTGACGTGGATGCAGGCCGTCAATAATAAAATGGCGGTTAACTTCATGATCCGCATTGTTTTACTGCCCACCAGGTCATTCCGGCAGGCAATCGTTAGTAGTGGGGGGTTACAAAGAGCCTTGAAATCCATAACTTTGAGTGTTTGGGTGAGTTAATAAGCAGTCGTACCAGATTGTTATAACTATAGTTTACCTGAACATTCCGCCGGGGGGTGCCGCTAACACTTCCCGGTTTTTTTGTTCCGGCTAACCGATGAAAACAAATATTTCTCTAGGGTGTGACCGTCAGCCGCTTGCCTTCGATCCGGAAATGAACATGGCTCAATTCCAGGACCTTCAGTACCTCCGACAAAGGCAGGTTGCGGAAGACTTTTCCCGTGAAATGCCTTTTGGGCACTCCCCCTTCATAGTTCACGTCCAGGTCATACCACCGGGCCAGTTGCCGCAGAATAGAGGGCAGGTCGGCGCCGTCAAAGGAGAACAAACCTTCCTTCCATGCCACGGCCTCGTCCACATCGGCATTTTTGACGAGGCTGACCAGATCCCCCGAACCGCAGGTTGCCTGCTGACCCGGCCG
>DASZVM010000938.1:0-2977 GCA_035547295.1 Puia sp.
CGACCCCAACCCACGGCTGACCTTTGGATTCCATGGCAACCTGAGCTACAGAGGGTTCGATCTCAGCTGGAATTTCACCGGTCAGCTGGGCAGCAAGCTTTACAATGCGGACAGGATGACGGGACTGGATGGCACTCAGTCTTTCAACCTGTATGCGGAGGCAATGAACCGGTGGCACGGGCCCGGCACCAGCAACACCATACCGCGTCTCAGCAGACAGCTGAACCAGAATTTGAACAACCGGAGCTCCGATCTCTGGGTCGAGAGCGGGAATTATGTGAGCCTGAAAAACCTCACGCTGGGATATACGTTGCCGAAACTATCTGTCGGAGGCTGGCAGCTGCCGGAGTCCAGGCTGTATGTCAGCTCTTACAATTTGCTGATGGTCACCGGGTACAAGGGCTATACGCCTGAGCTTGGCTATACGGATGGGAACCGGCAAAGGGGCGTGGATGTCGCTCAGTATCCTCCTGCCCGGAACTTCACTTTTGGTGCAACCTTTAATTTTTAGTCATGAACCTATATACAGTAAGATATAATTATAAAAAGACCGTTACCGGTAGCCTGGCCATGGGTCTGCTGTTTGCCGGGTGCGTGAAAACTTCATTGAACATAAAACCCGTGGGGAGCTATACGACGGCTACCTATTGGCGTAACGAGACCGACGTGATCAATGGGATCAACGGGATCTACAATGTATTGACGCAGGAAGAAGGGGTAGGGCATAATTTATATGCTTTTGACGATGCCTCCGATGATATCGCCGTCGATGGGGACCATCCGGATATGTGGGCCATCGAGCGGTTTACGGCCGACCCCACGAGCTATCAGCTGCATCCTACCTGGAGCTGGGCGTACGAGCAGATCGCGCGTGCCAACAATGCGATCATCTATGTGCCGAAAGTCCCTGTGATGAATGAAGATATCCGGAAGCGTTCCATGGGGGAGGCGTATTTCCTTCGTGCGCATGGATATTGGGTATTGAACCAGATCTTTGGGGAAGTGCCGCTGATCCTGGAGCAGAATGTATTGGACGGGCAGTATAATGTGCCGAAGACGACGGTGGACTCTGTCAGAATGCAGATTGAATCAGACCTGCTGCAGGCGGCGGACCTGTTGCCGGAGAGCTATGATGCGGCCGACAAAGGCAGGGTTACCAAGGGTTCGGCCTGGGGACTGCTGACGAAGCTGTACATGGCCTGGGAGAAGCTGGATAAAGCGATCACCTATGGCCAGATGGTGATCAACGATGTCAATTATGCGCTGGCGCCGAAGTACGCGGACAATTTTACACTGGATCAGCAGGAAAGCAATACGGAGATCCTTTTTGCCGTATGGAATAAGAACAACTATAACAATTCTCCCATCAATATTTATTTCACGCCCAGGGCCTGGAACGGCTGGGGCTTCCATCACCCTACGGAGAATTTTGTGTCCCAGTTCGAATCAGGGGATCAGCGTAAGGGCGTTACCGTCCTTTCCGTGGGGGACAGCATTCCCAACCAGACGAACCTGGTAAAGATAGAAGCATCGGATGCTTACCAGATGTTCACCGGTAAGGCAGGGCAAATGACGGGCAGGATGTTGCCGGGCAACTCACCCACCACCGGCTATTGTATCCGGAAGTATACGGCTTATAACCCGGATGGGTCGGGTAACCTGGATGGCGACCTGAAGCAACCGCTGTTGCGTACGGCGGATATTTACCTGCTGGTGGCGGAGGCGAAGATACGTACCAGCGGCGCGGGCGCTGGAGACGGGGAGATCAGGACTGTGCGCGAACGTGCCGGTCTTACGGGGATCACGGGCGCTACTATCAACGACCTTATACACGAACGGCGTGTCGAGCTGGGGGGAGAGAACACCCGCTTCCAGGACCTGCTGCGTTGGGACAAGGCGGGAGTGGTGAATCTCGATACCATTGTCGGAAAGCCGAAATATGCGTCTCCCTTGCCGCCTTATAATGGCGCCGTGGCGCTGCCTGCAAGGACCTTTACCCGGCCGAAGAACTATTACTGGCCTATCCCGCAGGTGGTCATCGATGAAAGCAAGGGTGTAATTACGCAAAATCCCAATTATAAGTAGGTAAATTGCAAGATGAAATATATCGCTTGTGTTTTGCTGGTCTTGTCCGGCAGAATGGTGTATGCTCAATTGGATAAGCCATCGCTGGATGCCTTTTTACACCGGATCGTGGGGGATAAGGCATCACAGTTCGAGGTGGAATACCTGGCGCAGGAAGAAGGCAGAGATGTATTTGAGCTGGGGGGCCGTGGAGCGAAGATCGTGCTGCGGGGCAGCAATGGTCTGAGCGTGGCATCCGCATTGAATTATTATCTAAAGAACTATTGTCATCATCTCATCACCTGGAATGGGGCGCCTGCGCCATTGCCGGGCGTATTGCCGGCTGTCCGGAAGAAGGTGCATCGCAGGACACCGTACCAATACCGTTATTATCTCAATTACTGCACATTTCAATATAGCATGGCCTGGTGGGACTGGTCCCGATGGCAACGGGAGATCGACTGGATGGCGCTCAACGGCATCAATATGCCGTTGGCCCTTACCGGTGAAGAAGCAGTCTGGCAGGAGGTGTATAAGAGCATGGGCTTTAGCGATGCGGAGCTGGATAAATTTTACACCGGCCCCGCTTATTTTTCCTGGTTGTGGATGGGGAATATCGATGCGTGGGGCGGCCCCTTGCCGGCCCATTGGAAGGAGAGCCATGCAGCGCTGCAAAAGAAAATACTTCAGGCAGAAAGGTCTTTTGGCATGAAGCCTGTGCTGCCGGCATTTACGGGACATGTACCTCCCGGCTTCAAGGGACGTTTTCCCCAGGCGAAAGTAAAGAAGACCAATTGGGATGCGGGGTTCGACGATGTCTATATACTGGACCCATCGGATACGCTCTTCGAGGTCATCGGTAAGAGATTTATCGAAGCGCAGACGCGTGTTTTTGGTACGGATCATTTTTATT
>DASZVM010000939.1:0-3934 GCA_035547295.1 Puia sp.
GACAAACAGGACGTCATTCCTATCCTGAAAGAGATCCTTGCCATCAACCCGTCCATAAAGATACTTGGCTCGCCCTGGTCCGCTCCGGTGTGGATGAAGACCAACAATAACATACAGGGCGGCCGGCTAAAAGAGATATACTACCCCGTTTATGCCCAATATTTTCTGAAATATCTCATGGAGATGAAAGAACAGGGCATCGCCATCGATGCCCTGACCCTCCAGAACGAGCCGTTCAACAATGGTAATACGCCAAGCATGCAGATGTTCGCAAAAGAACAGGCCAGGTTCATTAAGGATGACCTGGGTCCGCTTTTTAAAGAACACAATATCAAAACAAAGATCATTTTATACGATCACAACTGCGATGCACCCGAATATCCCATCTCTATCCTTTCCGACAAGGACGCCAATCCTTATATCGATGGTTCGGCTTTTCATCTTTATGCCGGACGTATTTCCGCTCTTTCAAAAGTCCATGACGCCTTCCCTGAAAAGAGCTGTTACTTCACGGAGATGATGGTCACCAGCCGCAATGGTAATTTCAATGTCGCAGGACCCACGGAAAGGATCGTCATCGGGGCTGCCCGGAACTGGAGCAAAAATGTCATCCTCTGGAACCTGGCTGCGAATGCTGCATTCGAGCCGCATACCGGCAACGGTGGCTGTCCGTTCTGCCAGGGGGCCATCACCATCGAGGCTGACAGTGTCGAAAGAAATGCAGCCTATTATACCATTGCGCATGCCTCGAAATTCGTCGGTCCGGGTTCCGTCCGCATTGGCTCGACACTGGTGGAAGGATTGCCTAATGTGGCGTTCAGGACCGTCGATGGCAGCATCGTCCTGATAGTCGCCAACACCGGCAGGGAGCAAAAAAGCTTCACCATCGGCTACAACGGGAAATTCCTCCAGCCAAAGCTCGATGCCGGCGCCGTTGCTACCTATTCGTTCTTGCAGGACAAGCCGACTCCAGCCACCGTCACGTCACAGAACAAACCGCTGCAGGTAAAAATTACAAGCGGCCTTTTATCAGGTCAGTGGGAGAGCAACGGCGTACGGGTATTCAAAGGCATCCCATATGCGGCGCCTCCTGTGGGGGCCCTGCGATGGAAAGAGCCCCAGCCTGTAAAAGGCTGGCAGGGTATTCGTCCCTGCACCGGATTTGGTGACCGTCCCATGCAGGTTCACATATGGGACGACATGGTCTTTCGTTCAAAACATAGCAGCGAAGACTGTCTCTATCTCAACGTATGGACAGGCGCAAAAAATGCTGCCGCCAGGTTGCCCGTCTTTGTTTACTTTCACGGAGGCGGTCTTTTTGCAGGGGACGGCTCCGAACCCCGGTACGACGGTACAAGCCTCGCATCGAAAGGTTTGGTAGTAGTGACGATCAACTACCGCCTCGGTATCCTTGGCTTCTTTACACATCCCGGCCTCACGAAAGAATCGCCGCACAATGCTTCCGGCAACTATGGCTTCCTGGACCAGGTAGCCGCGCTGAAATGGGTACGTGACAATATCGCAGCATTTGGAGGCGATCCCGCACGGGTGACCATCGGAGGCCAATCGGCGGGCAGCAGGTCGGTCAGCGGTCAAATGTGCTCGCCCCTTGCCAAAGGTCTTTTCATACGCGCTATTGGTGAAAGCGGTTCCATGATGGGCATAAACCCTGAAAAAAACCTCGCCGAAGCAGAAAAGGAGGACGTCGCCTTTGCTGAGAGTCTGCATGCGTCGACCCCCGAAGAGCTGCGGCATATCCCCGCGGACAGATTGCTGGACGAAGCCGTCCGGTCCGGCAGGTCCTTTGGCGCCGTGGTCGATGGCTACTTCCTGACGGAACAGCCGGAACAGCTCTATGCAACAGGCCGGCAGGCCGACATTCCCATTCTTGCCGGATGGAATTCCGCCGAAGTCTCGTGGCAGACCCTGCTCGGTAAGAATGAGCTGACACGGGATAATTACGAAGCAGCCATTCAACGTTACTACGGCAACAGGACCGGCGAGATATTAAAGCTCTACCCCGACTCCACACCCGACTTGCTCCTGCGCTCCGCTACCGATCTTGCCTCTGACAGATATATAGCCTATGGCACCTGGAAATGGATCGACCTGCACAGCAAGACCAACGGTCATCCCGTATATCGCTATTTATACTCCCATCTTCCGCCGGCGCCGGCCACTGCAGACGCAGCCCCATCGAAAATACTGGGCGCAGCCCATTCCTCCGAGCTGCCCTTCGTATTTGGTAGCCTGAACAGGATCGACGGGCACGAGTGGTCTGCCAACGACTACCAGGTCTCGGAAAGCATGCAGCAGTATTTTGCGAATTTCATAAGGACGGGCGACCCGAATGGCGCCGGGCTGCCGGTGTGGTCAGGCTTACAGGCAAGCGTACCAAAGGTTATGGTGATAGATACCACCTTCCACCAGGAGCCCGAAAAAGAGCTGAAACGCTACCAGCTGCTGGACCAGTTCTATTATAAATAATGTCAATTGCCTGTTCCATATGATCGCCTTATTCCTATTGTACTCCGACACACAGCCTCTAAGCAGGACGGATGTCATTTTCCTCCACCGGGTGATAAAATTCATCGAAGATAACATCTCCGATGCGGACCTCGATGCACAGCGGATATGTAAAGAGATGGCAGTCAGCAGGACCGTCCTGTATTCCAGGATAAAGCTGCTGACAGGGAAAAGCGTACATGGGCTTATCAGGATGGTGCGGCTGCAGCAAAGCGTCCGGTTATTGCTGGAGGGAGAGATGAGCATCAGCCAGGTGGCTTTCGAGGTTGGCTTTAACAGCCATTCTTATTTCGACAAATGTTTTGCCCGGCAGTACGGCATGGGGCCAAAGGAATATATCAATAGAAAAAGGCGGGCGAAATGATCACCCGCCCCTGATAAAAGCTATCTTAATAGGTCGTCATGCTGTACATCTCTATCTGCTGACCTGTCGAGCTCCAGCCACCCGAGGTCCGGTGCGTAGTGCCTACAAAATAAAACCAGTTGTTCCAATAGCTGCTGCCGGCATTCTGCAAGGTGAACTTATACGACCCATCCACATAGAAATCCACTTTGCTATGGTCCCCCGACTGCGCCTGGCATTTGAACGTATGATACCCGTTGTCATTCGTGGAGATGACCTGGTAAACATAATGGCCCCCGCCCTGTAAATACCCCTTTAGCGTATGGTCGCTAAGCGTTTCCACGAAACCCATTTCATGTCCTGTCCAGTTGGTGACATCGTCTGCTACAAAGACGGCCATTTCGTTGGAGCCATCAGGAGCGTTGCTGCCTCCTTTAAAACACCCGGTAAACGACATGCCGGTAGCGGACTGACCGCCATTCTGTTGGGCGCCAAGATAGTTCGAGCTACATTCGGTACCGCCGACAGGCACACAAATGCCGTTTGTGCCGGAGATGAGATAGGGTTTGGTAGAGCAGGATTGCCAAAGGCTAAAGGCGCTCTGCGGCACCGCCGCCCGGGGCACGGTGGTCTGTTCACTGTTTGGCCGGCCATTTTTAATACATCCGGACAGCAGGGCTGCCGGTAGGATAAAAGCAACAATCGTTGACTTTTTCATGGTTTTTTGTTTTGGTGAGGGAGGCTAATTTATTCAGATCCGGCCGGCAGCCTTTGTGCTATAGTCCGAAAAACTAGCAAACCCGTACTTTTTAGCGCCTGTCAACAATACGCTAATCCTCCGGCACATTTTGCAGATGCATTCCTTCACTGCTATAACAGTCAAGAAAACCTCGTTTCGATTAACAACATAATAGCTGGTCATCTCATCCGGATCATAAAAACGATCCTCTTCCCGCGGATAAAGATCGGGCATGACGACATCCACACGGCTGTCTCCTCCTTCACAACTCCGCCAGGGTCCTCTTCCCTTCTTAATAGCTGGCCTTCTTCATTTCCTCCAGCCTC
>DASZVM010000940.1:0-4420 GCA_035547295.1 Puia sp.
CATGTTCGGCGCCTTGCGCACTTATGAGGCCATTGAAAAACAATCCCCTAAAAATGACAACCACATCATCATGGGGCCATGGACACATGGCGGATGGGCGGCGGGAACCTGGAATCGATACGGCCCACTGGATTTCGGACAGAATGTCAATGAATATTATCACCAGTTGGAAACCAGGTTCTTCAATCATTATTTAAAAGACTCGGCTGACCCGGCGCTCACCGAAGCCACCGTTTTCGAAACCGGCACGAACCAATGGAAACATTATGACACCTGGCCGCCGGCTGAAGCGCACCCTTTGAAATTCTATCTGCGGACAGGCAAAAAGCTTTCGACGGAAGGCAAGGCTGCCCCGGGCAATGCCGCGGCAGGATACGATGAATATATCAGCGACCCCGCTCATCCCGTACCGTATATCGAAGGGATCCGGGGCGGAAGGGACAATCAATACGTAGTTGCAGACCAGCGATTTGCCGCCCAGCGACCGGACGTGCTTTGCTATCAGTCCGACCCGTTGCCCCGCGATCTTACCGTCACAGGCCGGCTCAAAGCAGACATCTTTCTTTCTTCCACAGGCACGGACGCGGACCTGGTAGTAAAAGTGATCGACGTCCTCCCCGACGGTTTCCAGCGATTGGTAAGGGCCGATGTATTCCGTTGTAAATTCAGGAACAGCTTTGAAAAGCCGGAGCCCCTGGTGCCGGGTAAAGCTGCAGAAGTGGCTTTCGACATGAATGAGATAGCCCACACCTTTGAGCAGGGTCACCGCCTGATGGTACAGATACAAAGCAGTTGGTTCCCCCTGGTGGATATGAACCCGCAGACATTTGTCAATATCCCCACCTGCGAGGCATCGGATTTTAAAAAGGCCGTTATCCGCATCTATCATGACCCCAGCCACCTTTCAGCTATTACACTACCCGTATTGGGTTATTAACAATCCGGGTAAAAAACTTTTTTTGCCGTATTGCTATCCTTTCGGTAAATTAGGTGAGCCTCATATATTGCTCATCTAAATATACTCACATGGAATCGACTATCTCCATCGAACAGTTTAAGGAGGAGTTACAATCATGGAAAAATGAGCTCTCCTCCATCAAAGAAGAAATCCGCCACTTTGAACGACACCTCGAACAGCTTGCCGGCAAACGCCTCCCTAAAGAACTTCTGGCCGAAGTTGAGCACTTTCAAAATCTTTTCATTTGCCAAAAGGAAGTTATCGACAAACTTCGGCACGACCTTCCCGATTCCCGCAATAAGGTGGAAAATATTTTTCACGAGCTTCGCCAGATGAATGAAGAATCCAACTGGGAAGCCTCGGAAGGATTGGAAAGCCGCATGGATACTTTCCGCAGGATCTACATAGAGATAAAACAGGATTTTCACAGGTTTGAAGCAGAGTGGATGTAGCGCAATTTCCTTACATTCGCTCATGCAAATCCTCAGACCTTTCGTTCTCCTCGCCATGTTATGCGCGGGATTGACTTTTTTTGCGCCTGTGCCCGTTCATGCCCAGCATCCTTCTATCATTCCCCAGCCCGTCAGCACCCAGTGGCTGGAAGGGGATTTCAGCATCGACCCACACACCGTACTCGTGGCTGACACCTCAGATGGTCCATCCACCCGTTTTCTAAACGATTATCTACAAGAAATATATGGTTTCCGCTTGCATGTCGTGGGCGAAGACAAGCAGCCCGCATCCGGCTATATCCGGTTGTACAACCATCCCGATAAGGACCCCGGCATCGTCCCCGGCCCCGAAGGACGCTATACCCTGAAAGTAAGCTCCGGCTCCATCATCATCAGGGGCGATACCCATACCGGTGTCTTTTACGGCATACAGACCCTGCTGCAATTGCTGCCCGTAAGCCCTTATGTCATACTGCCTACGGGTCCCGGCGTCCGGCCCGCATCCCATACATCCGGATGTAAGGTACCTGCGGTATCCATCGAAGATTATCCCCGTTTTGCCTACAGGGGACTGATGCTGGACGTGGGACGTCATTTCTTCCCCGTGGAATATGTCAAAAAATACATCGATTACATCGCCCTGCATAAAATGAACTATTTCCACTGGCACCTGACGGAAGACCAGGGCTGGCGCATCGAGATAAAAAAATATCCCCGGCTCACCGAAGTAGGCGCCTGGCGTAGCGGGACCATCATCGGACATCATCCCGGCACCGGCAACGACAGCACACCGCATGGCGGCTATTACACGCAGGAGCAGATAAAGGAGATCGTCAAATACGCGGCAGACCGCTATATCACCGTTCTCCCCGAGATCGAAATGCCGGGCCATTCCTCCGCTGCCCTGACTGCATACCCCTACCTGGGCTGTACAGGCGGCCCTTATCATGTCCAGCAGACATGGGGTGTCTTCAAAGACGTATACTGCGCAGGTAATGACAGCGTCTTCCAGTTCCTCCAGGATGTGCTGGACGAAGTGCTGCCGTTGTTCCCCGGTAAATATATCCACATCGGCGGCGACGAATGTCCCAAGGACAGCTGGAAGCAATGCCCAAAATGTCAGCGGCGCATCAAAGAGAACGGGTTGAAAGATGAGCATGAGCTGCAGAGCTATTTTATCCAGCGTATCGAAAAATACATCAACTCCAAAGGCAAACAGATCATCGGCTGGGACGAGATCCTGGAAGGCGGTCTGGCACAGAATGCTTCGGTAATGAGCTGGCGGGGAGAGAAAGGCGGTATCGAAGCTGCCAAACAGAACCATGATGTCGTCATGACCCCGGGCGAGTACGTATACTTCGATCATTCACAGCTGCAGAATGACGACTCCCTTACCATCGGAGGCTACCTGCCCGTAGAGAAGGTATACCAATACGAGCCGGTGCCCGCAGGGCTGACACCCGAAGAGGCAAAACATGTAAAAGGGGCACAGGCCAACCTCTGGACGGAGTACATCACCAATCCCCGGAAAATAGAATACATGATCTTCCCCCGTCTGAGCGCGCTCAGCGAGGTTTTATGGAGCCCTAAAGAGAAGCGGAGCTGGCCGGACTTCGAACGGCGCCTCCAGACCCAGTACATCCGTTATCAATTGTGGAAGGCCAACTACTACAGGGCTTATATGCCTCCTGCCGACACGCTGGTAAGAGAAAAGCTGGCACAATGGCAGGACAGCAAATTCGGCCTGCTCATGCACTGGGGCACCTATAGTCAATGGGGTATCGTGGAAAGCTGGAGCATCTGTCCGGAAGACGAGGGCTGGACAGTACGGCGCGGGCCTTACAGCAGCAACTATTACGATTATCTGAAAGCCTATAAGAACCTGCAGACCACTTTTAATCCCACCCGTTTCGATCCGGCAAAATGGGCAAAGGCCGCGAAGGACGCAGGTATGAAATACGTGGTCTTTACCACCAAGCATCACGACGGTTTCTGTATGTTCGATACAAAACAAACGGATTACAAGATCACCTCTCCAAAAACGCCTTTCTCCTCCAATCCCCATAGCAATGTTGCAAAGGAGATATTCGATGCCTTCCGAAAGGAGAACTTCATGATCGGGGCTTATTTCTCAAAACCCGATTGGAACAGCGAGCAATACTGGTGGCCGTATTTTCCCCCCAAGGACAGGAATGTGAACTACGACCCCGCCAGGTACCCTGAACGCTGGCAGGCTTTTAAGGACTATACTTACCGGCAGATAGAAGAATTGATGACGGACTATGGCCGGATGGACCTGCTCTGGCTGGACGGAGGATGGGTCCGGCCGCTGTATACCATCGATCCTTCCATCGACTGGCAGAAGAATATTCCCTACGACCAGGACATCGATATGGCGCGGATCGCGGGCATGGCACGCCGGCATCAGCCCGGTCTTATCGTGGTGGACCGCAGCGTACCCGGCGAGTTCGAGAACTATACCACGCCTGAGCAGCAGGTGCCGGCACATCCCATGCAGGACCCCTGGGAATCCTGTCTTACGATGGGCAACTCCTGGAGCTATGTTCCGAACGATCATTACAAATCAGCTACCCAGCTGATCCATCTGCTGGTAAAGATCGTATCGAGAGGAGGGAATTTTCTCCTGAATGTGGGGCCGTCACCCGACGGGGAGTGGGACGACACGGCTTACAGCCGTCTGCAGGAAATAGGCGCCTGGATGAAGATCAACGGAGAAGGCATTTATAATAGCAAGCCCCACAGACCCTATGCATCCGGAGATAAGATCTTTCTCACCCAGTCAAAGGACGGCGCCGGCATCTATGCTTTTTATATGGATGTTACCCTCCCGTCAGCAATCAGCATCGACGGATTGACGGTGCCGGCCAAAAGCAAGGTTACGCTTTTAGGCAATAAGGGAAGCCTGAAATGGCGGCAGGAAGGAAAAAAACTGGTGATCCTGGTCCCGGCATCGCTGCAGAACAAAGTGATAGGACAGCATGCATTGACT
>DASZVM010000941.1:0-2245 GCA_035547295.1 Puia sp.
TGGAACCCCAGCAGGCTGAACACCGCCCATTTCCAATGACGGCGGGAACTTAAGTTCCACCGCAGGGCCCGGAAAAAAAACCGTACTGCCGTCAATCTGTGTTTGTGCCCCTGGCTAAGCGCTACAGCGCCGGAGCTGAAATAGGCAGCGCCCATGAAATGATTGACAAAGCTTTTCAGGCTCCTTACTTTCCCGATCTCCGCCGACCATTTCTCCACGACGAGGTCCAATCCCCTTTTCCGTTTGCCAAGATCGATGCTCGTCCTTTCTCCGTCATGCTGGATGAATCTGGCCACCACGTCTTTATGGGACATGATCCGGTGAGCCCGTGCTATCTTCAGCCACATGTCATAATCCTGAAAGCTGGGCAGTGATTCGTCAAAGAGGCCTGTTTCCAGCAAAACGTTCTTCCGTACCATGACGGCAGAAGAGCTGGGCGGACAGTAGCCCATGATGAGATCGTTCATATGGAGGAATGCCCTTCCAAAAGCAGTGGTTTCCGTGACCTTATACAGCTCATCCACCACCTGGCAGTTGCCATACACCATGCTTATGCCGTCTTCCATGGCGGAATGATGCGCCTGTAAAGCTTCCGGCAGCAGGACATCGTCATCATCCAGGAAGGCGATGAATACACCCGTTGCCGCAAGGATACCGGTATTCCTTGCCCCGCAGCCGCCGGGTCTCCTGGTATTCGCGATACAACGCAACCTCGGCTCCCCCAATGTCTCAACCCACTCTCTGATCGCGTTACTTTCCTCCTCTTCACGGTTGTCGTCCACGATGATGACCTCCCGTGCTGCCAGCCGCTGCTGTAATGCGCTGAGAACGGCTTTTTTCAGTTGATGCCGTCTCTTATACGTAGGGATAATGATGGAAATATCGTTGCTCATTTTTTTGATCTTGACATCGCCAGCGAATCCGGCAGCTTTCCGCCCCTTCCCATCTGTCCCAGGTGACCTGCCACAGCCTTTAGCAATTGACGGCTGGATAAAAGCACATATAAGGAAAACGCCGCCACGGTAATATTCCGCAGATAATCCTGTCTGAAATACAGACAAAGCCATATCAGCAGCGTAAACGCCATCTTTGGAAGCCAGAAGGCATATACCCTTCCTTTACGCAGCCCCAGGCTCCTTATATAAATGTAAAAGATATTCAACAGCAGCACGAACACGATAAATGCCAGCGAATACATCTGTGCGATGGCTTCCAGCGAGACGGTAGCGCCCATTACGATAAAGCCTATGAGGAACAATGCCGATATCCACCCCGAGATCATAAAAGCTCTTTCTTTTTTATAAAGTATCAGCAAATGACCGGAGGTAGACAGCAGCGATTGGGTAAAGATCAGCAGTCCGAAATAAGGCAGCAGGTCGGCGACCCGGACCCAATCCTTGCCCCAAAGCAACAGCACCAGCTCTTTTGGGAAGACCACGAACAACAAGGTCAGCGGGAAGGTAAGACAACCTATGACATTCAATACAAAGTAGTATTCATTTTCGATATCCCCGTCGCGGCTCTGCAATTTTTTCAGGTTCGGGAAAAGGATATTGTTGAATAGCCCCGTAATGAGGTTCAAAGGCAGCATCAGCAGTGAATAAGCCCTGTTGTAGATGCCCAGGTCAGAGGGGCCATACCATTTTCCCACGATCATATTGTCGCTGTTTCGTGCCCAGTAATTGATGGAGGAGAAGCCGATGACGCTGCTCACCAGCTTTTTGGTATGACGGAAGACCACGATGATATAATTGCGGGGATACAGCCTGAAACCCAGTTTTACTTTTCGTTCGTACATAACGGCCGTGATAACGGCCGCAACTATCTGCGGAAAGATCAGCGCCCAGTAGCCGGCCCCGAAATAAGCCATGGGTATGGATAGCAGTATCTGAGCGATATTGCTCAGCAGCGTCACCTTCCCGATGTATCCGAACTGCAGGTTCTTCGCCAGCACAGCGCCCTGCGCCAATCCCATGCCTCTGAAAAGGAAGGTGGTCGCCAGCACGATGATAGGCAGCACCAGGGCGGGATTATTGTAGAATAAGGCGATGGGCCATGCGGCCAGCACAGTGATCAAAAAGAGTCCCCCGCCAAGGAACATCGAGAGATTGGTAAGGACGCGCTGAAAAGTCCTGCCGAAATCACTGCGGATAAGGGCGTAGGACAGACCGCCGTCCGAGAAAACCATGATAAATCCCGTGAATACGGTGATCAATCCTACTATCCCATAGCTTTCCGGTGAAAG
>DASZVM010000942.1:0-2522 GCA_035547295.1 Puia sp.
ATAGCCATCGTATCCAATGATCCCTCCTCGCTGGATGAAGCCATCGGTATCGTGGGAAGGTCCGGCATGGGTATCATCTGCGATGTATCCAACCCCGGGGATGTGAAGGCCGCTATCGGGCAGACACTGGACAGGTATGGACGCATTGATGTCATCCATAACAATGCGGGGGTTGCCTATCCTGCAAAGCCGCTGCATCTGACGGAAGAAGGGGAGTGGGATACCTTGTTCAATGTAAATCTCAAAAGCATTTATTACACGACAAAGTATGGTCTGGAATCACTGAAGGGTACGCAAGGCTGTATATTGAATACCAGCAGTCTTGTAGGGGAGATAGGCCAGGATAACCATGCTGCCTATACTGCCACGAAGGGAGCCGTCAACACCCTTACCAAGTCGATGGCGCTGGATTATGCCCCCTTTAAGATCCGTGTCAATGCTGTTGCGCCTGCGGGGGTATGGACGGTCATGTTGCGTGAATGGGGACAGGCGCAGGAGGATGCGGCAGATATAGAAAGGTACCTGGATGGCATCCATGCGCTGGGTTATTGTCCTGAAGGCGATGTGGTGGCGGATGCCTGTGTTTTTCTCATCTCCGACAAGGCGCGGTTCATAACCGGCAGCATACTTCCCGTCAGCGGCGGTGCGGAGCTGGGTTATCGTCGTGTCATGCAGCAAAAAGAGGCCATCCGGAGGTGAATGGTCTTTTTTCTTATCTTCATGAGTAATGAAGATGATCTTTTGCGGCCTGGTATGGCTACTATGCTATACGGTTAAAGCGCAATCCGGTCTGCAGCGTACGGATGAGCATATCCTGGAATATCTGGCGGCGCACAGGACGCCCGGGCAGACGGCATTCTGGCGTACTGTCTCCGATGCGAATAATTATGTAAATATCGGGATCCCTGTTACATTGCTGGCGACGGGGCTTATCCGAAACGATGCCGACATGAAGAAGAATGCTTTGTATACGGCCAGCAGCACTGCGGTGTCCTATCTGTTGGATTTTGCCATCAAGCATATTGTAAAGCGTCCCCGTCCTTTTATTACGGATATCCATCTTACACCTGTGTACCGGCCGGGGGCATATTCTTTTCCTTCCGGGCATGCTTCTTCTTCTTTTGGCGGTACCGTTGCCCTGGCGCGTGCCTATCCGAAGTGGTATGTTATCGTGCCGGCCATGTTGTGGTCGTCGGGAGTGGGTTATTCGCGTATGTATCTGGGGGTGCATTATCCGACTGATGTCGGGGCCGGTGCTGCGCTTGGTATTGGGACTGCGTTTGGGATGGGGTTTTTAAGGCCATAAACAATACAAGAGAATGTCAAGAACTTTCGTCATAGGAGATATTCACGGCGCCTTGCGGGCGCTGGACCAATTACTGGACAGGATCGGCTTACGGGGGAGTGACCGGCTCATTTTCCTGGGGGATTATGTGGACGGGTGGTCCCAGTCATCCCATGTCATCCAGCGATTGATGGAACTGAAGGAACAATATGCTTGTATCTTTATCAAGGGCAATCACGATGTCTGGTGCGAAGAATGGCTGGCCGGTGAAACTCCGGATGTGAACTGGCTGGTGCACGGGGGGATCGCTACTGTGTCAAGCTACGGGGCGTTGGGACTGCAGCAACGTTTGACGCACCTGGAGTTTTTTAACAGGATGCTGAACTATTACATCGATGGCGACCGTCTTTTTATCCATGCGGGTTTTTCCTCCATGCACGGACCCCGGAATGAACATTATTCAAGCAACTATTCCTGGGACCGGACCTTGTGGGAGACGGCCCTGGCGACGGATACGAGGATAAAAAAGACCTCCTATCGTTATCCCAAAAGGCTGTTGCTTTTTGACGAAATATACATTGGGCATACGCCCACGGTGAATTACGATGTATACAAACCCATGCGGGCTCACAATGTCTGGAATGTGGATACGGGAGCGGCTTTTGACGGGAAGCTGACGGCCCTGGAGATCCATACGAAAGATTACTGGCAGAGCGACACCGTCATGAGCCTTTATCCGGGTGAGAAAGGCAGGAACAAATAAAGAACAGGGAAAAGAATATTTGGTAAATTATACCGATTGGTATATTTTTGTGTTGATAAAGTCCCATTCATGTATGAGCAAGGCCGAAAAAACAAGACAGTTTATCGTGGAGAGGACGGCGCCTATCTTCAATAAGAAGGGATACGCCGGTACTTCCATCAGCGACATGACCGAAGCCACAGGGCTTACCAAGGGCAGCATTTACGGCAATTTTGCCAACAAAGACGAAGTGGCCCTGGCAGCCTTTGACCACAACGTAAAGAAAGTGATCGCGATGGTCCGGGCGGAAATGGAGAAGAAAAAGACCGTCCGGGAAAAATTGCTGGTCTATGTAGACGTGTACAACAATCCCCATGGTTTTCCCGAAGGCGGGTGTCCCATCCTGAATACAGCTGTCGAATCCGACGACACCCACGAGGCGCTGAAAAAGAGGGTGGCGGATGTGATCCTTTCCTGGAAGGACCTCATCATTTC
>DASZVM010000943.1:0-5230 GCA_035547295.1 Puia sp.
AGGGACGATTTGTAGCAATTATGATATGTATTCCGACTTCACGAGCAGATCCTGTTAGTCGCGCAATCGGCATTTCAATTTCCTTGCCCGTCGTCATGATAAGGTCCGCAAATTCATCCACCACCAACACGATGAACGGCAAGTATTGATGCCCCTTCTGGGGGTTCAGCCTCCGCTTGATGAACTTGTCATTGTACTCCTCGATATTCCGGGCGTTCGCGTCTTTGAGGAGATCATACCGGTTGTCCATCTCGATACACAACGCATTCAGCGTGTGGATCACCTTCTTCGTATCCGTGATGATCGCTTCCTCTTCGCCCGGCAGCTTGGCAAGAAAATGTTTCTCTATCGTACGGTAAATGCTCAGCTCCACCTTCTTGGGATCCACCAGCACCAGCTTCAGCTGGGAAGGATGTTTTTTGTACAGCAGCGACACGAGGATAGCATTCAACCCCACCGACTTACCCTGACCTGTAGCACCCGCCATCAGCAGGTGAGGCATGGAAGCAAGGTCCACGATAAAGTTCTCGTTGTCGATGCTTTTCCCGATGGCGATGGGCAGATTGAAATTGCTGTGTTGGAACTTATCCGACGCCAGCAAAGTACGCATACTCACTACCGTTTTCTTCACATTGGGCACCTCGATACCGATGGTACCCTTGCCCGGAATGGGCGCAAGGATCCGGATACCTAACGCCGCGAGGCTCAACGCTATATCGTCCTCCAGGTTCTTGATACGGGATATCCGTACACCCGCCGCGGGCATGATCTCATACAAGGTCACTGTCGGGCCCACTGTCGCGCTGATCTTGGAAATGGAAATATCGTAGTTCTTCAGCGTATTGATGATCTGGTTCTTATTGGTCTCCAGCTCCGTGGCATCCTGTACAATCTTTTCGGTGCCACGCGCTTCCAGCAAATCCAAAGAGGGGTATTTATAGTCCCGTAAATCCAGGGTAGGCTCATAATCCGGCAAGGGCAGCCCGTTGACCGCTTCCTCTGCTACACCTTCTCCATTTTCTATCGTTTCCGTATCCTCAGGTCCCTTGATTTCCAGTTCCAATTGGGGTACTGCCGGCATGGATTCTACCAGCTGAACCGTGGAGGATTTGCTCCGGCCATCTAAATGCATATCTTCATAAATACTGGATACTTGAATAACCGTATTTGAGGTAGTTAACTGATCCACTTTTTCAACCTCAACGCCCATTGATTTTTCTGAATCTTTACGCCTTAGTAATAATAGAAGACAAAAGCCCAAAACAAGTATCGTTATGAAAAGCATCGTCCACATTGAATTAAGTGGTACCCATGGGGTTTTGTTAGCAAGATAAAAAAATCTCTTTTCAAATAAAATTCATTAAAACATTGATTATCAATAAAATTGATATCATTTGTAAGTACGTTGGGTTTTTATATTTTTGCATCAAATGTTCATCGACGATGATACCCGAAAAAGACTTGAAAATATCGTTAAAGGAGTTGTCATTGAGGGAAAGGGAGATAATTGCACTGCAGTCCGCAATCTCTTATGCGCAAGCTTTAGAACAAGTACAACGGTTAAGAAAGACTTCGAAGGTCAATCCCGAATTAAAAAAGAGCAGGCAGAATTCCTAAGACATCACAGTTCCCTAAATAATTGGTGGGCAAAAGATTTACCAGACGAGAACAGGTTTCTGACCCGGGGAGGAGAAGCCAAAATATATTTTGCTCCCGATCAACGCAGCGTCATCAAAATAAATGATGCTATCTATTACGCCACCTGGCTTGAATTTTTCAATAGCAAATTCAGTTGTCCGCCGGCCATAACTTTTGAACAAGCTATTAAAAGCAGTTATATCCCCCAGCCGTAATCGCGCCAGCAGCATCTCGTCGTTTGATGCATCGGACAAATTAGGGTTCATGACGAAAATAACCGTGGTTTAAGTTGCGCGAATTTAAACACTGCGTTAGCATGGCTTTACACTTCGGGTATTATTCAATTATTAATTTTCTTCCAATTTTTCTTTAATTTCGCGCCTCTTAATTCAAGGAATGCCATTAAATATAATAAGCTGCACAAATCGTCTGCCGGTGATTTTCTTTATGCTGCTATGCTGTTTTGGTCTGCTGCAGGCACCTTATGCACAGCCCGCAAAAACCGCGGATAACACTACTTATGTCAACCCGCTGCCCGTGCGTTTGGGCGACCCCTACGTGTTGCACACGGGTGATACCTATTATCTCTATGGCACCAGCAGGCCCAATGGCTTCGAGGCCTACAGATCAGCTGACCTGGTACATTGGCAACCCGTTGGCCAGGTATACACCTGTGACAAGGAAAGATCATGGGGCATCGGCGCCTTTTGGGCGCCTGAAGTGTATAAGGTAAAGGATAAATACTACATGTTCTATAGCGCGCAATGGAGGAATAACCCCACGAACGAGCTGGAAAATTTCAGGATCGGCGTAGCGGTGGCTGACAGCCCTGAAGGCCCGTTTGCGGATCTCTCGGACAAGCCGGTCTTCGACCCCGGCTATCCCATTATCGACGCGGATGTTTTTTTTGACAACGATGGCCAGGCTTACCTGTATTACTCGAGGTGCTGCTACAAGCATGCTGTAAAAAGCGACGTTGCGGACATGGCCAGGCAAAAGGGTTGGTTTAATGAAGTGGAGGAGAGCTGGGTCTATGGTGTAAAGCTAAATGCCGATCTTAAAGGCGTCAGCGGCGAGCCTGTATTGCTGTTAAGACCTCCGGTAAGCATGGCGGACAAACAGGCCGAATGGGAAAGCCGTTCCGTTACATCCCGGGAGGTGAACAGGCGCTGGACAGAAGGATCGGTCACTTTTAGAAAAGGTGATACCTATTACATTATGTACTCGGCCAATAATTTTGCCGGCGCCAACTATGCCGTTGGATACGCGACTTCAACATCCCCATTAGGCCCTTTTCAAAAGGCTTCCAATAACCCCGTCCTGCAAAAAAATACGGCAACAGGCGGTTCCGTCACAGGCACCGGTCATAATAGCATTACCTGGTCGCCTGACGGAAAAGAAATGTTTTGTGTGTATCATGCAAGGACGACTGCCACCGGTGACAAACGCGTTGTTTTTATTGACCGTATGACGGTGAAGGATGGGAAAATAAAAGTGGAGGGCCCCATTACAACCCCGCAACGTTTACCTTCAGGCGCGCCGGGGCATTAAGATGCAGGATCATTTTTTTGTCCATTATGAATTTTTTCTTAATTTCGCGCAGCTTTTAAGCCATACCGGGCGCAAACGATTCATTTTATATTGCCGTCCGTACCAAATGTCTCCGTAGCTCAGTTGGTAGAGCAGCTGACTCTTAATCAGCGGGTCCACAGTTCGAGCCTGTGCGGGGACACAAAAAGCACCTCATCGAAGGTGCTTTTTTATTTGCCGTATGTTTTCCGTATTTTCAATCATATGACTACCCGCTCCTTATCATTCCAGGTCTCCCCCACCATCGGCGCTGTCTCCGCCGAGTACGTCATCCCTGCATCAAGCAAATGCATCATGACCCTTGCCCACGGTGCGGGCGCAGGCATGGACCACATCTTCATGACCACCCTCGCCACCTCACTGGCCGAAGCCGGCATCGCCACCCTGCGCTTCAACTTCCCTTTTTCCGAACATAAAAAAGGCCGCCCGGACACCCCTGCGGTAGCACACCAAACCATCGCGGCAGCTCTCACACAAGCTCATGAAAAATTCCCGTCCCTTCCCCTTTTTGCCTCCGGCAAATCCTTTGGCGGACGGATGACATCTCAATACCTGTCCTCCAACGCCCGGCCGGAGGTAAAAGGAATCGTCTTTTATGGTTTCCCCCTGCACCCCTCCGGCAAACCATCCATCGAGAGGGCCGACCATCTAAAGACCGTAAAGACAAAAATGCTTTTTATCCAGGGTACAAGAGACGAGCTGGCCTCCTGGGACCTGATAACATCCGTATGCGGATCGCTCCCAAAAGCCACGCTGATAAAGATAGAAGGCGCCAATCATATGTTCAAGGCCGGCAAGTTGGATACCATGTCCCTGATCACAAAGGCAACAAAAGACTGGATAGAAAAAATAATAAAATAGATCTATTTCAGCAGCAGCTCGATCTCTCCCTTCAGCTTTTCTTCCATGCCGGCCCCTTCGAAACCGATGGTCTTGAACTGCAGCCTCCCTGCCCTGTCGATGACGAATACCGCCGGTATTACGTTAAAGCCAAATACTTCCCCTACATTCGGGTTCGTATGAAAATATACAGGGAAGGAATACTTTTTATTCCCAAACCAGTTCTGCGCATCCTTCAACGTGTTCCTCGCCCCGCTGTTGATCACCATAAAAACCACCCGGGGGTCATTCTTATAACCTTCGTAGACCTTTTCCAGATAAGGCATCTCCTCCATGCAGGGCAGGCACCAGGTGGCCCAAAAATCTATGACGATGACCTTGCCTTTTAACGCAGCAGGAAGAACAGGCCTGCCCTTCAGATCCACAATACTGTCCAGCGAAGGCGCTTTTGCATGCAGTTGCTGTAGCCGCAACTCGCCCACCAGTTTCTCCCTTCTTTCAGTAAGCAGTGCCTCATAAGCCGGCTCCCATCCATCGAAGCTTCCTTTCCATAAGCGATAAGTGCGCTTCATTCCAGCGACAGCCGCCGTATCCATTTTAGCGGCTCCTGCCATCCATTGACGATAGGTCGCATAGGCTTTATCATAAGCCCCCAGCTTTTCATACACGCCCGCCGCATATTGCAGGGTCCTTTCATCCGCCGACACGGACAGCGCGCTGTCCGTCAAACGGAGCGCCGTAGCCTTATCGCCCTTTGCCAGATAGATCTTACCCATCAAAGCAAGCGTGTTGCCTTTTGCTTTGGCCACCGCAACCCGGCGAACGCTGTCGGGAACATAGGAAGGTATATATCCTGTCTCGGGGAAATACCGGATAATGCCCACCGGGAAGCTGTCGGCCGCCTGCAAGCTCCGGGCTGCATAGGACAACGCGGTGTCGGAGGCAATACCTGCGTCGGCCAGGGTTCGGGTAATATCCAGGAGCTCTTCGGGATAATAAGGCGAGTTTTTCGACAGCGTGCCCCGGGCGTGCAACAGTGCGCGGTCATTTTTGCCGTGAGCCGCATAATAATCGAACAGGATGCTATGCATGCCGGCAGACCCTTCCCTGGCCTGGGGTGTTTCGTCTTTCAATTCTTCTTCCAGCCGGGCGATCATCCGGG
>DASZVM010000944.1:0-3090 GCA_035547295.1 Puia sp.
TTTTCTTTCCGCGCTTCGGTGCAAAAATGATAGAGGTTCTTGATACCCATACCGGAAACCACTCTCTCCCAGCTGACATGATCAAACTGTTCCCTGAGATAGCGGAACAATTCGATATCGGTATCGGTGCGGGGTGCAAAATCGCTATGTCCTCCTTCTGTCGCAAAAGGATGGTAAGATTGTCCGTCCCAGTACAGACCGGCCTCGCCCAGCCCTGTACCCGGTGCAATGATGGCGATATTCCCTTTTACTCCTGCTTCTCCGGGTGCTATGACGGCCCTTTCGTTCTCTTCGAGCCCTGCCAGTCCGAATGCGGTTGCTTCCAGGTCATTGATAAAGGCGACGGGGCGTCCCAGCGACCGGCTCAGCGCTTCGCTGTCCAGTATCCAGGAGAGATTGGTCAGTTTGCTTTTGCCCCGGATCACGGGTCCTGCTACTGCCGCGCAGATGCGATCGGGTAAGGTATCGCCGGAAAAGTCATGGATGATATCCTCCAGCGAATGATGATCTTTTGAAGCGTATCTTTTTTCCTTTACTAAGGTGAAGGTTTCCTTTTCTATGTGATATAGCGCGATATTGGTTTTGGTTCCACCGACGTCACCGGCCAGGATATTTGTTGAAAGCGTCTTGTCATTTTTGAATGCGATAGGGATCCTCAACTTATTTGCCATGCTATAAAGTTACATATTGCGGCGATACTGTCCGCCAACTTCATAAAGGGCATGGGTGATCTCGCCGAGGCTGCAATATTTTACGGTCTCCATCAGTTCGGCAAACAGGTTGCCATTATTTACGGCCACCTCTTTCAGCCTGTTCAGCATGGTTGCGCCGGCGGCTTCATTTCTTTTACGAAAGGCCAGGAGGTTTTGGATCTGCTGGTCCTTTTCTTCGGTGGTGCTGCGGATGACCTCACCCGGCAGTACGGTAGGAGAGCCTTTTTTATTCAGAAAAGTGTTGACGCCGACGATGGGTAGCTCGCCGCTGTGCTTCAGGCTTTCGTAATAAAGGCTTTCTTCCTGTATCTTGTTCCGTTGATACATGCGCTCCATGGCGCCCAGCACGCCTCCCCTGTCTGTCAGCCTGTCGAATTCCGCCATGACGGCCTCTTCCACTAGGTCGGTCAATTCTTCCAGGGCAAAGCTGCCTTGGGTGAAGTTCTCCGTACGGGCGCTGCCCAGCTCGCGATTGATGATCAGCTGGATGGCCATCGCCCTGCGTACGCTTTCTTCGGTAGGTGTCGTAATGGCCTCATCATAGGCGTTGGTGTGCAGGGAATTGCAGTTGTCATAAATAGCATAGAGGGCTTGCAGGGTGGTGCGTATGTCGTTGAAGTCGATCTCCTGTGCATGCAGGCTCCTGCCGCTGGTCTGGATATGATATTTCAGCTTCTGGCTTCGGCTGTTGCCTTTGTATTGATGTTTGATAGCCTTGGCCCAGATGCGTCTGGCTACCCGGCCGATGACGCTGTATTCGGGGTCCATCCCATTGCTGAAAAAGAAAGAGAGGTTGGGTGCAAAATCATCTATGTTCATTCCCCTGGACAGATAATACTCCACATAGGTGAAACCGTTGGCCAGGGTAAAAGCCAGCTGGGTGATGGGGTTGGCGCCTGCTTCGGCGATATGATAGCCGCTGATGGACACGCTGTAGAAATTACGTACGTCCTGTTCGATGAAGTATGCCTGTACATCGCCCATCAATCTCAGCGCGAATTCCGTGCTGAAGATACAAGTGTTCTGCGCCTGATCTTCTTTGAGGATATCTGCCTGTACGGTGCCTCTCACCTGGGAGAGGGCCTCTTTTTTTATTTTGTCGTAGGTTTCCCGGGGCAGCACTTCATCGCCGCTGAAGCCCAAAAGCTTTAGACCAAGTCCGTCGTTCCCTTCGGGAAGACGGCCCGGATGGGAAGGGTTGTAGTATGCCGGTCTGGCGGAGCGGCTATATTTTTTTTGAATGACGTCCGCTGCTTTTTCCCATCCCCCCATGCTGTCCAGGTATTTTTCGCATTGCTGATCGATGGCTGCATTCATAAAAAATGCCAGCAGGATGGGCGCCGGTCCGTTGATGGTCATGCTTACCGACGTGCGGGGATCGCACAGGTCGAAGCCGCTGTATAATTTTTTTGCGTCGTCCACGGTAGCGATGCTCACGCCGGAGTTACCCACCTTTCCATAGATGTCGGGACGGGGGTCGGGGTCTTCGCCGTATAAGGTGACGGAATCGAAAGCGGTACTGAGGCGCTTGGCCGGCTGACCGGCGGACACATAATGGAATCGTTTGTTGGTCCTTTCGGGGCCTCCTTCTCCCGCGAACATCCGGGTGGGGTCTTCTTCAGCCCTTTTCAACGGGAAGCTGCCGGCCGTGAAAGGATATTTTCCCGGGAAATTCTCCTGGAGCCTCCAACGCAGGATATCACCCCAGTCCTGGAATCGGGGCACGGCGACCTTTGGGATCCTGAGATGGGAAAGCGATTCCGTGTACAGCGGCTGCCGGATGATCTTTCCTCTTACGTCATATTCAAAGAATTCTTTTTGATAGCGGGATTTAGTCTCCTCCCATTCGTCGACGAGCTTTTTGCAGACGGGTAAAAGCTGTTTTTCAAGCCTGGATCTTTGTTCTGTGAGAAGTGCGGCGGCCGGTGACCCTACGGGAAGGTCCTTCAGTACGCCATCCAGCTGGTAGAGCTTTGTGGCGATGGCGCTTTGCTCTTCCGCCAGCCTGTTGTATTCCCTTACCTGTCCGCTGATCTCGGAAAGATAGCGTATCCTGGAAGGTGGTATAATGGTGGATTGCGTGCTGGTGTCTTTCAGATGCGCATGCTGTTCCACGGGTTTGAACTTCCCTGCTCTTTTTTCTTCTATCAGCGTCATCAGCTTTTCAAAGAGCTCGTTGACACCGGCGTCATTGAATTGCGAGGCGATGGTCCCTATGACGGGCAGCTCGCCATCTTTTGCGGTCCACAGCCCATGGTTCCTTTTGTACTGTTTGCGTATATCGTGAAGGGCGTCCTTAGCCCCGGCCTTGTCAAATTTGTTCAGCACTACCAGGTTGGCATAATCCAGCATGTTGATCTTTTCCAGCTGGGAGGCT
>DASZVM010000945.1:0-5217 GCA_035547295.1 Puia sp.
ACATCTTTTCTTTCATTCCACTGTTCGTCAAAGAACAGTCTCAAATGGAAGCTTTCCCGGTGGATAAAATGCAGGTCGAACAAACCCAGCAATTCCGATATATTCCGCTTCAGCCCCTCCGAAGGACAAACCTTGTACAAATTCGCATACGCCTCGATAATATGGAGGTGCGTATTCATTGTCTTCTTCTCATTCGCATCCTTTTCACTCAGCCGGACATCCTCTGCCGTCGCCCAGTCCCGTGCAAAAGCTTCCAGGTAACCCCCATGCCTTTCATCATAACTGTATTTCTCGATCATCTCATACAAACCCAGCGCAAGGGTCAGGGCTTCCTCCTTTTTTGTCACACCATAATATTCACTCAACCCATATATGCAAAACGCCAGGGCGTATATCTGTTTCTTTGGGTCGAGCATATGCCCCTGGGAGTCCACCGTCCAGAACACGCCTCCATAGCCGGCGTCGATAAAATGATCCCGGATATATATGAAGGCACGGTCCGCCAGCTTCCGGTATTTCTCCTCGCCAAAGAAACCATGGCCAGCCGAAAATGTCCATAATATCCTGGCATGGAGCACAGCTCCTTTAGGCGCATCGGTATGCACCGCATTCCTGCCATCGATCCTGCCCACGAAACCTCCGTTAGCCGTGTCGACCGTATTGTCCGCCCAGTAATTAAGGATGCTTCTCAGCTCATCACAGAGCGCCTGCTTCAGCTGGATTTCGTTCCACATGGTTTTCGGATGGCTTATTGCCTTTTCGTCTTTTTTCAAGTTCATTGCCTATGTCTTTGATACGTTGTTCCGACAAGGGGTACAGCCATAGGATGATCACCGACAGCAGGGCCCCCGCAGCAGGCAAAAGGCTCAACATGAGCACAATCCCTCTTTGGGCGCCTTCGCCCTGCTCCATGTTGGCGCGAAAACCGAATACGGCCAGCAGCCATCCCGAGAGGGCCCCGCCAATGGTCCAGCCGATCTTTTGCGACATCGAGGAAGAGGAGAACACAAGCCCCGTGGCGCGTCTGCCGTTCTTCCATTCCGAATAGTCGGCGATGTCGGCATACATGCTCCAAAGCAGGGGGAATACCAATCCCGCACAGATGCTGATAAAAAACTGGAAGACGAAGATCAGTCCCGTACGCTCGCGGGGAATGCCATAAAACAATATGCTGAGCGCACCCGCTATTGCCATCGCCGTTAAAAAACTCCGCTTCTTACCTATCCGGTTGGCAACAGGCGTCGCGATAACCACGCCGATGATATTTGCCGCCTGCCCTATTACGAGGTATAGGGTTGAATAGGTCACCGCGGTTTTAAAGACATGGAACGCCTCGCCGTCGGTGACATAATACTTAAAGTAATACAGCGCTGCGCCGTCCCGTATGGAATTAAATACCAGCACCATGATCCCCGCGACCAACAATATCCACCAGGGTCTGTTCCTGCACAGGTCCTTTATATCCTCTTTCAATGAGCCTGCGTTATCCTTCCCCGGTTTCACTCTTTCCCTCACCCAGGCAAAGCATCCCAGGAACAATGCCACGCATAGTACGCTGATCACGGCCACGGCCAGCTGCCAGCTCCGCCCCACGCTGTTCCCGCTGCCCGCATTTCCAAAAAAACTTGCCAGCGGCTGGAATAACGCCAGCGCGATGAGGCTGCCGGCAAAAGCAAAAGCCATCCGGTACGAGGCCAGGGCATTCCGGTCCTTCGCGTCGGCCGAGATCACCCCCAGCAGCGATGCATATGGAACATTTATGAGCGAATACACCATCATCATCAACGAATAGGTCACATAGGCATATACCAGCAGTCCCCCGCCGGAATAGGAAGGCACGGTGAAGGTCAGCACCCCGATGGCCCCAAAAGGCAATGCCATGTATAAAAGATACGGCCGGAACTTTCCCCATCGGGTGCTCGTCCGGTCCGCTATAACGCCCACCACCGGATCAAAAACAGTGTCCCAGATACGGCTGACCAGCAGCATCGTACCCAGGGCCGCCGCCGAAATGCCCAGCACGTCCGTATAAAAGAACAGCAAATAAGTGCCGAACAACTTCCAGAACATCGACGAAGCCATGTCCCCAAAGCCATATCCGATCTTTTCCCTTACCGATATTTTGTCCATAATACCGCCTTCTTTATAATCCTTCAACGTTCCTATAATCTCCCTGCTTCTTTAAATTCTGCCGGTTCCCCAAGGAACTCCTTGTTCTTTTCGATAAGCCGCACGATAGTCTGAGCCGAAGCAGCGGATCGCAACCCATCGGCGGAAGTATTGATACAATAGTCAACCAGCCTGTCGATCGTACTCTTCGCCACGTGCATCCTCGTATCGCTTGACGCATAGTAGATCAGCACATCCCCGTTATCATCCGCGATCCACCCGTTGGCGAACGCCACATTCGAAACGTCCCCGACACGCTCCTCTCCCTCCGGCGCCAGAAAATATCCCCCCGGCTTATATATTACCCTGGTAGGATCTTCGAGCCCGGTCATAAACATATACAACACATACCGAAGACCCGCCGCGGTATTCCGTACGCCATGCGCCAGATGAAGCCAGCCTTTGTCCGTACGGAGGGGAGCAGGCCCCTGTCCGTTCTTGCTTTCAGCCACCGTATGATAAACCTTGTTGTCGATGACCCTTTCCACGTCTATCATCGCCCGCTCCATCGAGTCGCAAAAGCCTACCCCGATGCCCCCGCCCTTGCCTGCTTCGATAAAGCCGTCCTGCGGCCTGGTATACAACATGTATTTGCCATGCACGAATTCAGGATGGAGCACGACATTCCGTTGCTGCGCGGAATTAGTCTTCAGATCAGGGAGACGATGCCATTCCTCCAGGTCCAGGGTACGGACAATGCCGCATTGCGCCACGGCCGCGGTCTGGTCACCGCCGTCAGCCGTCGGATCACGCCTTTCCGTACAGAACAGCCCGTATATCCAGCCATCCTCATGACGCGTCAGGCGTATATCATAGATGTTCGTGTCAGGGACGGCTGTCTCGGGGATCGCCACAGGATACTCCCTAAACCTGAAATTATCCACGCCATTGTCGCTTTCCGCAAGGGCAAAAAAGGATTTTCGGTCATACCCTTCTACCCTTGCCATTAAAATATATTTCCCCTTCCACTTTATCGCGCCCGCATTGAACACGCCATTGATCCCAAATCGGGTCATAAGGAACGGGTTCGTGCGGGGATTAAGGTCATAACGCCAGGATAAAGGCGTATGCTCCGCGGTCAATACAGGGTATTTATACCGGGAAAAAATTCCGTTGCCTAATAATTCCTTTTCATTCTTTCGTTTCAGAAGGTCATGATGCGTTTTCTCCAGGGTTCTTAGTCTGTCTTGAAAAGTCATAGTGCTGTACTGTTTCCACTTGTTTATTTAAAAAGATATTGCATAAATCGTTCAAGCTCCTGCCTCCACACCGGCCACTCATGTCCTCCGGGCACATTATAGACGACATGATGAATGCCTTTTTGAGAAAGATCGTCCGCCAGCTTGCTATGCCCCGGAGATCTTGGATCATCCTTGCCGCAGCCGATCCATAATAGCCGTAGCTCTTTATTGATCTTTACGCTGTCGCTAAAAACACCCGGCGCACGTTCGTTGATATCGAAACCCGTATCGCTGAGCAGGCCGGAGCTGAATTCCCCGATCCAGGCAAACCGCCCGATGTTCCGCAAACCCATGACATAGGCCTGTCCGCCTCCCATCGAAAGCCCCGCAATAGCCCTCGACAGCCGGTCATTTTTTGTCCGGAAGGTCTTTTCGACCAGCGGCATTACTTCATCCGTCAGCTCATGCTCCAGTTTCTCCATTCCTTCCTTTGTGCTGCCACTGGCCCAGGTCCCGTCGATAAGACCGTTGGGCATGACGATGAGCATCGGTACAGCCTTTTTTTCCGCCAGTAAATTTTCAAGGATCACATCGGCACGCCCCGCCGGTTGGGTCCAGCTGCTCTCATTGTCTCCTCCTCCATGCCGCAGGTACAGGACAGGAAATCGCTCACCCGGCCGGCGATCGTACTGGGGCGGCGTATAGACAACCATCGTCCTTGTCCTGTTCAATATCTTCGAGAAATATCTCAGGGTCGTCAACGCCCTGTGCGGCACATCGCGGACCTCATCGAATCTCGGGCTCCGGCCCGGCACTTCGACAATACTCCCATACACTTCCGTGCCCGTCTTTACCACCGGGTTGTGCAGATCCACCGCATCATTTCCATCTATCTGGAATTTGTAGGAATAAATACCGGGTTCCACAGGTGGGATGGTTATGCTCCAAACTCCGCCGGTGTCCCTTGTCATCGCCTGCGGTCGCACATTCCATTCGCCGAACAGCAATGCCACTTTCGATGCCGTAGGCGCCTTTACGCGAAATAGGATCGCGTCATTCTGTTCGACTACAGGAGAAAAAGGAGCGGACGAACTATTCCACCAGCCGCTGACACTAAAGGAGGAAGATTGACCAGCGACCACAGTGAAGGAAAGTACAGCAAGCAGGATGGCGGAGAGTTGTTTCACATAACAAATGTAGACCGGCTGCCTGCGTGTTTTTGATGCTTTTATGTCAATTTATAATGCTGTAAAACCGCTTCTTTTTATTGATGTATTCCTTGGGACTGATCCCGTATTCCTTCAGGAAACACCGGTGATAATACGAGCTGCTGTTGAACCCCACTTCAAACGCTATCTGACTGATGTTCATCTTCTGCTCCAGCAGCATCTTCAGGCTCCTGCGAAGACGGACGCTTTTTATAAACTCATGAACCGTCTGTCCCGACACTGCCTTGATCTTCTCATAGAGGACAGTCCGGCTGATCCCCAGCTCCTTGCAGACAAGCCTCGAATCCAGGTCCTGGCTGGTCATGTTCTTTTCGATGACAGCAACGATCTTTCCAAGGAATTCCTCGTCAGCCCTGGTGAGCCCAATGGTCCGACCCACATCGGCCCTGATCAAACCCGCGCCCCTGCCTTTGCCGGGCATATCCGCCAGGATCTGGTCCAGCAGCGCTTCCTGTCTGGTCTCCGACGACTGGATGAGATTGATGCATACCTGGACGAGTATCTCCTTCTTTATCGGCTTGGTAAGATATATGTCCGCTCCCGCCTCATATCCCGCAGCCTCCACCTTCTCCCCGGACTGGCTCGTCAGCAAGACCACAGGTATATGACTGGTCACAGCAGTGGATTTTATCTTTTTG
>DASZVM010000946.1:0-6810 GCA_035547295.1 Puia sp.
GTATTTGCCGCAATAGCATAGGTGGTGTCCATAGTGGCAAATTGCCAGCCGCTGGCCGTCTCCGTGTAAAATGTATCGGTCCTCAATAGAGTGCCGCTGGCCGACCACAGGTGACCGATATGCAGCCCCGTCTCTCCGGCCTTCTTGAAAAAGCTCAGCTTCGTGATAGTTCCGGTTACTACAGACTGGAATTTCATACCCAGTTCACTAGGGTTGTCACCGATAATATGGGCCGTCGGCGTATCCGTATAGATGACACTATACTGACCGCTGGGAAGCACCGCCCGGGGATCAGTCCCCCCGGGATGGGCGACGATTTCCCGCCTGCATGCCGCCAGCCAGGCGCCGGCAGCAAGGACAACAATAGTGGTCTTGATAAAAAGACCTTTGATCTTCTTCATAAAAGTGGTTTTAATATGTGAATAAAAAGGGCAAAAGAGTTCCTGGCCAAATCGCTTTGGCTTTTTTTATACTCCACAGGGATGTTACTTTGCTATACTATCAGGGCTTGCTCAAAAGAATGCTTGAATTGGGTAAGGACCTCACACCCCGACTCCGTCACCCGTAACAGGTGCTCCAGTCTTATACCATACTCCTTCATATAAATAGCCGGCTCGAGTGCAATGATCATATTGGGTACGAGCACCATTTTATTATAAGGTACGATCCGCGGCTCCTCATGATACATGACACCGGCACCATGACCGCTATGGTGCGGATAACCTCCCGTATGCGCACGCATCAGCGCATCGATATCCATTGCCCTGGCCCCCGGCCGGGTGGCGTCGATACCAATGGCCAGCGCCTCCTTTACTCTTCTGAAGACCCGCTTCCTGGATGGCGCGGGATCACCCACGGCGATAGTGCTGCAGGAGTCCCCCCAATATCCGTTCAGACAAGCCGTCAGATCGCTCAATACCAGCTCACCTTCCCGGACGATCCTGTTGGTAGGCGGCCCTCCGGCAGACGCCGTCCGCTCGCCACTGACAAAGTCAGCCATCAACGGGAAGCGCGTTCCCGCAGCCGCTTCCATATCCCCACGTACAAGACCGAACAGCTCCAGCTCGCTCATGCCAGGACGCACATGCTTTATCACAGCCGCCTGTCCGATATCGCAAAGTCTCGCCGCCGCCCGTATGGTTGCGATCTCATCTTCATCCTTCACAGCCCGCAGCTTTGCAATGTCGGAAGTGATATCCGCCCACTCCATCTCCGGAAATTCCATTGCAGCGATAAAAGGCAGCGTACCGGCCTCGATCCCTATACGCCCACGCGAAAGCTTATGCTTCCTGATCACCTTTTGCAGCTCCCGTACGAATTGCCTGGCCGGATCGGACGCCTCCTGATAACCATAACTTTTATACGGTGCACAGACAACACCCCGCACGATATCCATAGCCGCGCCCGCCTCATTATCCGCAATGATCAGCGTGGATGTCTTTCCCGGTACGATCAGCAATGCCGCCGGCAAAAGATGAAAAGGCGAAGCCCCCGTTTCAAACTGGTAAAAATAGCCGCTGAAATATTTTACAGAGGTTCCGGATGTTATCAAAAATGCATCTGTCTCCTTCAATCGTCCGAGTGCCGTAAGCTTGTCGATCCTTATCATATCTTCCCTCCGGTTTTCACGCCATACTTCCGGATGGCCTCCTGGTTCAGCTCGATCCCAAGACCCGGTCCCTGAGGTACTTCCACAAAGCCATCCTTCTGTACAAAAGGCTGAACGAGTATCTCCTTTCGTATGCCGGACGCTGTTACCGAGAATTCAAGAAAAGGGGCATGCGGCAGGGCAGCTACCAGATGGATGGAGGCAGCTACAAGCACTCCTGTCTTGAATGCATGCGGCACGCAAAGTATATTCTCATCCTCCGCCATCATGGCGATCTTTTTTGCTTCCGTCAATCCCCCGCACCGGGATATATCCGGCTGCACGACATCGATATGCGTCTCCTGGATCAACCGCCGGAATGCCCTCCTCCCGCTCTCTTCCTCACCCGTCGCGATCCTAAGCGTGGTAGACTCCACCAGCCGCCGGTAACCTTCCAGGTCCTCCGCCGGCAAAGGCTCTTCCAGCCAGTATATGCCCAGCTCTTCCAGCGCCTTCGCCACATACATGGCCTGCTTCAGCCTGTAACGCTTGCCAATGTCGATCATCAGCTCCACATGACTCCCCGCAGCCTGCCGTGCCGCCTTCACCAGCCCGATATCCTTGTGTACATCATAACCCAGGGGACCCCAGCCGAACTTGATGGCCGTAAACCCCTGCGAAACATATGTCTCCACCATCTTTTTTACCTCTCCTTCGCTCTCCGGCATCAACGCGCTGGCATAAGGCCGGACCTTATCCGTATAGCTCCCGCCCAGTAATTTATGGACAGGTTTACCCGTCGCCTTGCCCATAATATCCCACAATGCCATGTCGATCCCGCTCATCACATGCATCACCGGACCACTGCGGCCATAATAATAGGTCTTTGCCCACATGTCATTCCATATCTGCTCGTGGTCGAACGGATCGGCCCCCACTACAACATCACGCAGCCCAAAACAGGTGCCGTGGGACATATAAGCCTCCACCACCGCCTTCCCTACATAAGGCGCCGTATCCACCTCTCCATATCCCGTGATGCCTTCGTCCGTTTCCACCACGATGATAAGATCGTCCTGCGTGCCGTCCGCCGCGCTGGAAATATCCGGCAGCTTTAAAACAATAGCCTGTACGTTTGTTATTTTCATTTTTAAAATATCTTTTATGGTTTCACTTCAAATTTCCGTTCGGAAAAAACTTCCTCTCCGCCAAGTCTGATCGACGCCTTTAAAACATAGCTCCCTTCCGCCGCAGGCAGCTGCATCGATAAACTTAATCTCTCTCTTCCCAACGGCCCTACTTCCACGAAATGCGCAACTGCTCTCACTACCTTATCACCGCACAGCAATCTCAACCTGACCGAATCCCCAAACCTCATATACGTATCATTGATCACATATACAGGCGCCTCCAGCACGCTGTTCTTTGCATACCTCGCCATCCTCACATCCAGCATCAACCCCACAGGCGCAAACGCGGGCTTCATCAACCTCTCGAAATGAGGTTCGAACACCAGGTTGCGTACATCGGAGAAATTATCGCTGGTCTGCCCCCTGGGCGCACCCGGCCTTGAATACCCCAGCCCCGTAAAATACATGACCGCCGCACATTTCCGGTGTACCCGCCAGTATTCGGTTGCCATGGATAGCAGCCGCGCATACAAACTAAACCGCTCCTGCCCTGATAGACTGTCACCCAGGACAAAATTGTATAAAGAATCCGTCAGCTTCGTAGGAGTGCCATCCCTGTTCAACCAGGCCCATTCGTATTCATTGACGACGATGGGATTTGTATATTTTTTTCCATCCGGCGAAGGGCTCCGCACATTCGGCCCGTCATCCGGCAGCCCATCCCCCGAATAAATATGCGTCCAGGCATATTCATCAGGGTTCCTGCTTCGCCTGAGGTTATACGTCATGTATGGATGACATTCCATATCGTCCGTTGAAGACTGCGGAGGGCTCCATCCATTATCCCACGGACGGTTGGAAAGGTCCAGGCTTCGCACCATGCCGATGGCCTTCCCCGTTTCCGCCGTCACCGTCTCATTCTGCGCATCCCAGATCACCACGCTGGGATGGTTCCACCGCTCCCGCATCCATTGCGTATATTCCCGGGCCAGCTGCGCGGCTCCTACCTTACGCATATCATCCCAGACAGGGAATTCATCCTGGATGAGGAATCCCACACTGTCCGCTATCTCATACCAGCGCTCCGGGGGGACACCGATGCTATACCGCATAGAGTTCCAGTGCATCCCCTTGAACTTCGCATGCAGACGCGCCACCCATCCCTCATCCCAGGGCAAAGCACCCCTGGCAGAATCCTCAAAAAAACGAAAGACACAAACATTCGTTCCGCGCATATAATAAGGTCTTCCGTTCAACAGGGCCACACCGCTGTCCTTGTCAAATGCAAACGAACGCATCCCGAACTTTACTTTTTTACTGTCCCCCTCCGTCCTCAATTCCAGCTCATACAGGAAAGGATCCTCAGGCGACCACCACCTGCACGCCGTCATGGGCGCCCGCAGATCGAACACATCCCCGGCCACCACCGTATCGCCACGTACAACCTCCTTTCCAGTAGATACCTCCCTGATGGAATAACGCACATCGCTTTCGCCGCTCTTACCCCTCCTGTCAAGCTCCGCACGTATCCTTACCACATTTTTCTCCAGTTCCGGCGCCGTCTGGATATTGGAAATATAGGGCAGCCCCGTCAGCTGTACTTCCACCTTATCATAGATCCCCGGTATAAAATTCACCCGCTCATAATCATGCCCGTTGACCACCGTATCCGGCAGGTTCTCATAACACCCCACTCCGATGATCAGCTCATTGCCGGCCCCCGGCGCCCGCAAAAAACGCCTGACATCAAAAACAGAAGACGTAAAGCAATAAGGATTTTCACCCACACGCATTCCATTCAATATCACCCGGGTCCGGTACATCGACTTGTATATCTTTAAAAAAGCGATCTCCGACGATATATCCAGCCTGAAAACCTTTCTGTACCAATACACCCTGTTTTCATATGGACGGCCGCTCAACGCCGGAACAGCCATATCCACCAGGCCCGGCACGGCCGAATGCGAACGAAAGACGGAAGGGACACTGTCAAAGCTTCCCGATTCCCCAAGCTCCCAGGTCCCATCGAGAGAGACCACCGCCCTGTCTTTCACCTTACCGCCGTTACAGGACCAGAGGAACACCAGCAGCAGCAGTAACAGGCTGCTTGTTTTGACCCTGCGTATCATGTCCAGCAGGCTCTTTTCGCTCACCGAGACCATTAAAGTGCTGAAAAGGATGACGATGCCCCCTGCCATCATCAGCGGCGTGATCTTCTCATGCAAAAGAAGGATACCCAGCAGGGCAATAAAAAAAGGCAGCAGGTAATTGCCCAATATAGCCTGTGTTACATCCATCCTTTTCAGTACATGAAAGAACAGCAGCATCGAAACCCCGTATACGATAATGCCCAGCTCGAGCACCGCGAAAAGAGGCAGACGACCGCTGTGCAACAGCACGGAAAAATGCAGCGGCTCCACCCAGATCAGCAGGGGTATGCTGGCAATGCTCCCTACAAGACTGCTGTAGACAAGGATCTCCAGCTCCGTATACTGCTTATCCACCAGCTTTTTGCAATAGGTATTATAAAAACCGCAGCAACAGCAGGCAAAAAGAAAGATCAGGTTGCCCTTCAGATAGCTCCCATGCTTGAAATTGGCGCCCGAGATGTCCGGTATCGAGGTCATCAGCACCCCTCCGATGGCCAGGACAAAGCTGATGACACGTACCAGGTTCAGCTTCTCCTTCAGCCAGATGGTGGCAAAAATGGCTACGATGACAGGGATGGTCAGCGTAATGATCCCCGCATTGGCCGCCAGCGTCATCTGGGAGCCTGCCGTATACGCATACTGCATGACAAACACCCCGATGATGCCCGGCAGGATAAAATTTTGAATATCCTTCCATCCCAGACGCATCCCGATCCCCCGCCTTCTGTTCTCCATCCAGAGCACTGGCAAAAAGATCAGCGTGCTCAGGATCATAGGAACAAACGCCACCGTGACAGGGCCAAGACTGTCCCCTATCAGCCGTATGGCCGGAACCTGGGTCGCCCACATAAAATTCACGATAAGCACCAGTATCCAGTCTATCGTCTTTTGATTCCTCGACATCTCTGTATAGATTATTATTTAGGCGGTAACCCTGATCCAAAACCTCCGTCTACTACCATGGAAGCCCCCGTGACAAAAGCGGCATCCTCGCTGGCCAGAAAGACGGCCATCCGTCCCACTTCCTCCGGTCTGCCGATACGCCCCAGCGCATGCAGCTTCCCGGCCTCCGCCCTTGCCTTCGCCGGGTCCGGCTGCACCTGGAAATATCCCTCGGCCAGCCCCGCATCGATATAACCCGGACAGATACAGTTGACCCGCACCCCGTCACGGCCATGATCGATAGCCATCGCTTTCGTCAACCCGATGATACCGGCCTTCGTGGCACAATATCCTGCACAGGAAGACTCCACAAAAAAGCCGTTGACAGACGACATATTTACAATACTGCCTTTGCTCTTCTTCAGATACGGCATAAAATATTTGCTGCACAAAAAGACACCCCCAAGGTTCACCGCCATCTGCCGGTTCCATTCCTCAAAAGAAGTATCCTCGACAGTCTTGTTCACCTGGATGGCCGCATTGTTCACCAGCGCATATACACCGCCGAATGCCTCTGCCACCCGGTCCGCCAGCTCCTGCACAGACTCCGCAAGGGATACATCCGTACGTACGAACAAAGCACGCCCACCCGAATTGCCTATCATCCCCACCGTCTCATGCCCACCCTTCAGATCGATATCGGCGATCACCACACTGGCGCCCTCACGGGCAAACTCCGATGCACAAGCCCTCCCGATCCCCGAGCCGGCCCCCGTTATCACCACACACCTGTCCTTGAATTTTATATTATTCATTATAATGATTTATACTTGTCGTAAACCTCACGAAGCGATAGCCCCCTCAACAACGCTGTACGGGAAAGGTTCTCGCTATGTACCTTTTGCTTTGCCATCCGTATCACTTCCGCTTCCACTGACCGGGGTATCACCGTTATACCGTCAAAATCCGCATAGATCAGATCACCCGGGTTCACCAACACCCCCCCGCACTCGATCGGTACGTCATAAGCGACCACATGCCCCCTGCCTTTCGAGTTCAC
>DASZVM010000947.1:0-4172 GCA_035547295.1 Puia sp.
AGGAGGGTATTACAATTCTTCATCCCCCTTTGACCTGATGGTATCCGACCGTCGCATCGCCGCAGACAATTTTGCCTTTTTCTCGGGAAAAGCCGGCAACGGAGGTCGTGGCGTTCGTACGGCGCCCTGAGAAAGGCCGGATGCGTATATCCTTATTTGAATTAATTACCATGATCATGAAATCTTTTTACATATATATCGTGCTCATGACGGGCATCCTCACTGTCAGCCGGGCCCAGAATATTTATTCCGGAGGGAGTGGGGACGGATTTTCTTTTCAGCAGGCTGGGTTTGGCATCTATGCGGGCGGCAACGGCAGCGGCTTTGCCCTCGCCAGCGTAGGCTCCCCGGGCAACGAGGTGCCTCTTCCCATCACACTGCTGAGCTTCACCGCGCAGGCACAGGGTTCGCAGGTGCTGCTGCGCTGGCAGACGGCCATGGAGAATAATAACGATCATTTTGAGGTGGAGCGTTCCCCGGATGCGGTCGTCTTTCAATTCCTTTCCAGCGTAGCCAGCCAGGGCGACAGCAGGGTACGGCAGAATTATCAGACTGTCGATGCAAGCCCTTACCGGGCCCTCAATTACTACCGGCTCAAACAGGTGGATAAGGATGGGGTAGCCAATTATTCCAAAATAGTGTCCGTCGATATGTCTACAAGTGAAACTGGTTTTTCCATGCAGGTCTATCCGAATCCCGCCCGCCAGGCGGTGACCATCGATCTTACCAGTCCCCGCACTCTCAGCGGCATGGTATCTTTGTACAACGCGGAAGGAAAGGTGATCAGCAGAAGGTATTGTCCCCTGGTGACGGGTCTTAACCAGCTGACCTGGGATATCAGCCATCTCAGCGCGGGTATTTATTACTGCAAAGTGGAGAACACGGATTGGCCCGCGATATCATTCTTTAAGGAATAGCTACGCCTTTTTAGCCTTGCCTAGACCCACCTTATAATCATCCGGCGTACCCGTGATCTTGAGATTCATGAACCGTACCCTTTTGTTCATATCCCGGTACTCTATGGCGTCTACCTGATCGGGGTCCACCTCTTCCTGTTTTTTACCGAAGAGCATCCTGAAGCCCACCTGTGTCACCAGCTTCAGCGGGATGCGCACATAGTATTCCATATGGGTATCCAGCGACTGGGTGCCGGAGATCTCCATAAAGCCGAGGGAGGAATTGATATTCATGGAAGGGATGGTCAACGCTCCGTCCTTGAAAGTGAACTTGTCGCGCAAGGTGTCGAAGCGCACCATATTCAGGTTCTTGTCCTTGAAGTAACTGGACATAGCCTTGATGGGTGTAAAGTTCACCAGCATGCCGTCGACAATGGATAAGTCCATTTCGGCCTGACAATGGTCCATCAGGGGGTCAGATCGGGATACACCTGTATATAGGATTTAATATCTCCGCTGAGACGGCCTTTTATATTCTTATTGATCACGTAATCCTGTCCCAGGTAATCCAGCTTCAGCATCATCTTCTCTATATTCACATCCTGGACCCGGATCTTGCTTCTCAGGTAGATCTTATCCGGGTTGCTGCCGTTGAAATGGGCCCTTGCGTTTACTTTTCCCTCGGCTATTTCCATGCCCAGCGTGTCCAGGTACAGCTGCTGGTTGGTCTGCATCCGGAGGTTCGTAAAGAAGTTCTTTATCCAAAGGCGGCGGTATTTTATCTTTCCGATGTTCGCCGACGCGTTGAAGTTTATAAACGGGATCTGGAATACATTGAACGAATTGGCATGAGCGGAGGGTTTTGCCACTGTAGAAGTGGCTGCCGGCAATTCGGAAAGATCAGGGGCCGGCTCTTCCGCCGTCAGCCGGTAGGCCATCAGCTGATCTACATCCAGCACACGGGAGGAGAACTGCAGGTAATTGTCTTTTTTCATCCGTGCCGTGTCCTTGCCCGTGTACAAGCGCATGCTGATGTTGAAATCGCTGTTGCCTACTTTCCCTCTCAAAGTATCGAGCTTTATAAAATGGTCGGTACCGATCTTCACGTTGCCGTTGACGCTGTCCAGTCTGAACGCATGATTTTTTAGCTCACCGGAGATATTGGCGATCTTTATATTGGCAAAACGGAATACCGAATCGTATTTCAGATCGATCTTGCTGCGCAGCCAGAGGTTGGATGCTATTTCATCATGATAGTCCTTGGGTACATACAGCCGGCTTTTGCGTCCCAGCAGGTCATGCATGGCCAGGTGCTGTGACTTCAGATCAAATGCGATCTGTGTCCGTCCCTTCATCACCTTGTCGAACCACAGGGCATAGTTGTTTACGCGGCCGCTGAAACGGATGTCGCTGCTGTCGATCCTGCCGGCAAAATTCTTTAGCCGGAGGGTCGTATCCTCGATGGTCAGCTCGGCGCCGAAATGATGAAATGAATGGGGATAACGTTTGAATGCTGCACGCAGACCATGTATGCTGAACTTCCCTCTGGGAAGAGGTTTCGGATGCAATAGCTCGTTGACCGAGGTTTCCAGCGCAAGACCGATGTTAAAGCCGTATATTTCTTCCCGTGCAAATTTCTTCTTGGTGGTATCAGCGTTCAGGAGCTCGCGCAGGATGATCTTGTTGCTATGGGCGTTAAAGGTCACCTGCACCGGCTTTTCCTGGTGATGGAAGATGGCCGGCAGATCGCTGACCGACGCATCCATACGGAAGTCGGAATTACCGACCCTGAAGATCAGGGAGTCCATTTTTACAAAGCCGTCCTTCATGGCGGCATGCATGTCCAGGTGCTCTACATTGTATGGGTAATTGGGGATCCTGAAAGTGAGGTCCCGAACTGTCAGCTCGCTTTGGATACCCTCCGTGAGCTTGTCCATGGATTGCTGCGGCAGATTGAGGTCCACCAGCTCTTTAAAGTCCATTTTCAGGCTGATGTGCCCCGTGATGCGCTGAAGGTCCTTAACACCCAGGAAAGCGCCGATGAATCCAAGCTCCAGCTCAGAGTTCACCCGCATAGATATCTTGGGGTCCGAGAAGTCCCGCAGGACAAAATTGCCTTTAAAGAGGCCTTCACCCGGACGGGCCGTCATATCCAGGAGACGCAGCTCGGATGTTTTCAGGCTCCTGCCGGCCCCATTGGTATAATACCCTTTAAAGTTAAGCGAGTCCAGCTTTTTGTTGGCCTGGGTATTATTCAGCCAGGCATTTGCGCAGGAGAAGGAAAGCTCTATCAACGGCTGCTTACCGCCCTTCAGCGGGCCTTTGATCTTTCCGTCAAAGGCAAGGTGGCCGTCGTACCGGAAGTGTTTCAGCTCTTTTGCCACCTCCGGCGGCGCAAAAGAGAACAACTGAGCAAAATCGGGTTTATCTCCTGTCACATGGATATCCACGAGATTGTCATGCAAAAAGTCCGCCGAGCCTGTGATATCGAAAACGGCATCCTCCAGTTTCAGCTTGCAGCGTCCCAGCTTCAGCATCTGTCCGGGTTTCTCATAGGTCAGCTGTATATCTGTCTGCAGGTGTTTATGCCGGAAAAGGGTAGTATCGCCGGGATGGGTATAGTCTACCAGCATACCGCCCTGCATATCGGCCACGACGCGCAGGCTGTCATTTTGTAAAGATGAGCGGATCTTGTCGATGTGTGTGACCACGTGTTGTCCGCTGCTTTTATCCAGGTAAGAAATGGTAATGTTCCTGAGGATTATTTTCCTTATGGCCAGGTCCAGTCCGGCGGAAGCGGCGGTATCGGCGGTGGCTGTAGTATCCCTGGTCATGCGGCTGGCCTCCACGATATTCAGTTTGCCGGCGGTGTCCTGTACCAGATCGAGATGACCATTCTTCAGGGCAATGACCTTTACATGGTATTGCTGTCTGAGGATATCCGACAGGCTGAAACCTGTAAACATCCGTTCAGCCTCGTAAATAGGTTTATCCGATGCGAGCTTGGTGGGATAGAGCTTTACATTTTTCAGACCGATGGAGATATAAGGGAAATTCTGGAAAGCGGAGATCTCGCTGCCATCCACCACCAGCCGTCCCGACAGCTGTTTGTTCAGCTCTTTTACGGCAAGTCCTACCAGGCGCTGCTGCTGGGAATAAAGGATCGCTACGGCGGCAACTACCAGTATGATCAGGATGACAATAGGCAAAAAGATGCACCGGAAAAGGATCTTACGGACCTTACGTGTTTTTTTCCTGCCCGGTTCCATAGTTGGT
>DASZVM010000948.1:0-8856 GCA_035547295.1 Puia sp.
GCAGCCCTTTCCTGGTAGTCACCATACACACGCCGGTAGAAAAAGACGGTAATGACAATGGACAAGGCCGCTGCTACCAGGATAAGGATGGGCGTATAATTGGAAAAACGTTTCATCCGGGCAACCCGCTGGGCCAGCAGCTGATGCTCCGACTGCTGCATCCGCTGCACCACCATACGGACCTCATCCATATAATCCCGTCCTTTCTTAAGGTCAGCCACGCTGAACAGGTTGTTCTCCTTTTTCTGATCGATCACGTCCTGCAGGATATTCAGCCGGTGAGCAATGAGATCATGCAATTCGTTGACATTCTGTATCTGTGCCTGGTTATCACCTGTCATGGCCCGAATACTGTCTATTATAGCCAACGCTTTTTGCTGACTGCCGTAATAAGGACGAAGAAAGACTGTATCGCCCGTCAGCAGATAGCCCCGCTGTCCGGTCTCCGCATCCTTCAAGGTAGACAGGGCATTCTCCAGCCGGTTGATCACCGAATCCGTATGATCCACCCAACGAGCGCTTTCCAGAAGATTTCGGATGCTGCTGTAGCTGGCAATGGAAGAAACGATCAGGATTAATAGGGATAGTCCAAACCCGATCTGCAGGTTGCGCAGAAGTCCGGGTCGCATAGCAATGTTCATTCAGGTGCTCTTTATTTTAAAACTTATTCGGTCACGGTTTCCAACGTCTTACCGTTGGCGACAGGGATGGAAAAATAAAAGACGGAACCTTGTCCGGGCTCGCTGTCCACTCCATACTCCCCTTCATGCCGGCGGATGATCTCGGCGCAGATGTACAGACCGATACCCAGACCCTGGAACCGGTTGGCCGCATCTTCCACCCTGTAGAACTTATGAAAGATATTGGATTGATGGTCCTTCCTGATCCCGATGCCGAAGTCCCTTACCCGAACCCCAAGCCGGTGATCCTCGTCACAGGCCACCTCTATCTGCACCTCCTTGTTATCGGGAGAATACTTTACGGCATTGGTGAGATAATTGATCAGCACCTGCTCGATACGCATCTCGTCCCCGTATAGCTGCACATCGGCCGTCCCCTTCAATACTATGTGATAGTCCGGATAGGTCTGCCGGATCATTTCCATGGCGCTGGACAGGGTGGCTCCGAAGTTAAATATCTTTTTATTGAATTTCAATTTGCCGCTTTCGATCTTGGACAGGTCCAGCAGGTCCACAATAAGATTGTCCAGCTTACGCACCTGTACGAGGGTCCTGTCCACATACATCTTCGTCGGGTCGTCCGGCCCGATGGCCCGGTCGAGCAGCTGAACATAGGCCTTGATGGTAGTCAGCGGCGTCTTCAGCTCATGGCTGGCGATGCTGATAAACTCATCCTTTTTCCGCAAGGCCTCCTCCAGCTCGCTCTCCACCTTCTTACGGAACTCGATCTCGCTCCGCAGGCTGGACTGTATCCTGTTCAGCTCCCTGTTCTGCTCATTCAGCCTGTAAAACGTCTTTACCTTCAACAACAGGATATCCGGATCGATGGGCTTGGTGATATAATCCATCCCACCGGATGTATATCCCTTTGTGATAAACTTTTTGTCCGTGTTGACGGCCGAAAGGAAAATGATAGGGATATCTTTCGCCTTGCTATATCCGCTGATGGCCTCGGCCACCTCAAAACCATCCATGCCCGGCATCTGCACATCCAGTATGATCAGGGCATAAGAATGCCGGAGGATCTTTTTCAGGGCCTCCTCCCCGCTTAAAGCCGTGTCGGTAGGAAAAGAATGTAATTCCAGGATGGTCTTTAGCGAAAAAATATTTTCCGGCTTGTCATCTACGATGAGTATCATAACGGTCCCCAAATGTAAGGGTTAATGCAAATTCAAAGGTGTGAAAAGCTGGGGAACTATTTCTACATTTTTTACCCTTGCCGGAGGCATGATCAGCCTGAAAAGTCTGTTTTACCCTTCAATCGCCTGATAGAATGGGTTTCAGGCATTTTGGATTAATAATTGAAATTCTACTCCCGAAAGATACTGTATCCATAAATGATCATCTATGCCACCAGGCCTTAACCCATACCAAAAAGTAAAAGTCCGGGTCACCGAGAAAAGAAGCCAGCTGCAGCGGTTCTTTTATGGTGCAGGCGACCTGATGTCCTTTGCAGGCAGATATTTCAGGGAAGTGGTCCGTCCCCCGTACGAGTGGAGGGAGATATTCTATCAATGCTACCTGGTGGGTTATAAATCCACTTTTCTCATCGGGCTCACCGCCTTTATCATGGGCGTAGTGCTCACTATACAGACAAGACCTTCCATGGCCGGCTTTGGTGCTATTTCGCTTATACCCGGGATGGTAGCCGTCTCCGTGGTACGGGAGATAGGCCCTGTGATCACGGCACTCATCTGCTGCGGGAAAATAGGATCGCGGATGGGGGCGGAACTGGGTTCCATGAGAGTAACTGAACAGATCGACGCCATGGAAGTATCCGCCGTTAACCCTTTCCGTTACCTGGTGGTCACAAGGACGCTGGCCACCACGCTGATGATCCCCCTGCTGGCCATTTTTGCCGATGCCATCGCCCTGTACGGAGGCTATGTCGCCATGAATATCCATGACACCTCTTCCATGCGGCATTTCTTTGTCGCAGCCCTCGAACACCTTGAGTTCATCGACGTCTTCCCCGCTATCATCAAGACCTTCTTCTTCGGCTTCGTGATAGGGCTCATCGGCTGTTATAAAGGATGGCGCGCCAGAAGAGGGACGGAAAGCGTAGGGGTCGCCGCCAACTCTGCCGTTGTCGCCGCCTCGCTTGCTGTATTTATCATCGACATGCTGGCAGCGCAGATCACAGACCTTTTAATATGACAGAACAGATCAACGATACCGCAGAGGAAAAGAGGATCGCACGGAACGAGCGCCAGGAACCTGTGATCACTATCCGGGGGCTGAAAAAATCATTCAAGGATCATGATGTCCTGCGTGGCGTGGACCTGGAAGTCCGGAAAGGCGAGAACCTGGTGATACTCGGCAAGTCGGGCTCGGGAAAATCCGTGCTGATCAAATGCCTGGTGGGTCTGGAATGGCCGGACGAAGGAGAGATCAGGGTGTTGGGACAAGACATCTCTACCCTGAAATACGATGCGTTGAACGCCCTCCGGGTAAGAGTGGGGTTTCTTTTCCAGAACGCCGCCCTCTACGACTCGATGACGGTAAGGGAGAACCTCTCTTTCCCCCTGCGGATGCATAAAAAGACAATGACACAGGAAAAAAAGGATGCCGTCATCATGGAAATGCTGGATAATGTGGGGCTCATGGACGCCATCGACCAGATGCCCTCCAAGCTTTCGGGGGGTCAAAGCAAACGCATCGGGCTCGCCAGGACCCTGATCCTTCGCCCTGAGATCATGCTCTACGATGAGCCCACCACCGGACTGGACACCGGTACTTCCCGGGAGATCAGCGAATTGATGGTCAGGATGAAGAAAAAATACAATATCTCCTCCATCACCATCACCCATGATATGCCTTGCGCAAAATTGACGGCAGATCGCATCATCATGATAAAAGAAGGCGTCATCGTGGCCGAAGGCACCTATGAAGAATTGGAAAAGTCGGAGGATGAATGGATCCGGAGCTTTTTCCACTGACATTTCATGTACGCTTAAATATGCTTTTATGCCAAAGGAAAAAAACTATAAATGGAAACTGGGCCTTTTCTCCGTCGCAGCCCTTGTCATAGCGGTCGCCGCTATCTATTACATCGGGAAGCAAAAGAATAAATTCGGGTCGGTGCTGCATGTCAGCGCCCTGTTCAATTCCGTCAGCGGGCTAAAGGTGGGCAGCAATGTACGGCTGGGCGGCATCGACATCGGCACGGTGGATGGGATCTCGCTGGTCACCGACACATCGGTACAGGTAGATATGATCATCCAGAAAAAAGCCCAGAAGTTCATAAAAAAGGACGCCAAAGCAAGCATAAGCTCCGAAGGCCTCATGGGTGACAAGGTCATCGCCATCACAGCCGGCACCCCGGGTCAGTCCCCCATTGCGGACGGCGGTGTCATGGGCTCCCTCAAACCCATCGAAACAGACCAGATCATGGCCAGCCTGAAGGTCTCCGCGGACAATGCAGCAGTCATCACCCAAAACCTAGCGGATATCTCCTCCCGTATCAACAACGGAAAAGGCGCCCTGGGAAAATTATTAAAAGATACCAGCCTGTCCTCCAATATCAGCGCCACGGTGAAAAATCTCAAGAAAGGATCGGAAGGGCTCAATGAGAACATGGAGGCTGCCAAGCATAATTTCCTGCTTAGAGGATATTTCAGAAAGAAAGAAAAGGAAAAGAAAAAGCAGGAAGAGGAAGCAAAGAAAAAACAGGAGGAAGAAGATAAAAAGAAGAGCTGATCTACTTTTTCAATCCCTGTAAAAAGTCTATATACTCGTCTATCACCTCGTTGTTCATCTTGTATTTGATATTCCGCCCTTCTTTTTCCGAGAGGATAATGGCGGTGTCCGTCAGTTGCTTCATATGATGACTGATGGAGGGCTGCGCCAGGTGAATATTCTCGTAAAGGTCTACACAATACAGGCATTCAGTCCTCTTCCTGATCTCGCTGAGGATCTTCAGCCGGGTGGGATCGGATAGCGCCTTGGATATCTTCTCCGCCCTTTTTGCGTCCATCTGAGCCATATGACAAGTTGAGTTTGTCGCACAAATTACATAAAGATTTGATATTTCCATCACCCGGCCAGGATTTTGTAAATTGCGGCATGAACGTAAAGAATTTCCCGCTCACACAAATACCGGACCGCACGGAAAGCCCCCGGGCATATGGACTTACCATGATCAATGACAAGGGTTTAAGCCTCACCGAAGCCAGGAACCTCGTGTCGGTGGCCGGCCCCTATGTAGACATCGCCAAGCTTGCTTTTGGGACAGCCTTTGTTTCACAGGACCTCCCGGAAAAGGTCAGGGTATACCAACAGGCAGGAATAAAAGTATACTTTGGAGGAATACTGTTCGAAGCATTCGTCATCCGCAATCAATTCTCCGACTATATCCGGCTGCTGAAAGAATATGCCATCGATTATATAGAGGTTTCCGATGGGTCCATCAGCATCCCGCACGAAGAAAAGTGCGGCTATATAGAAAAGCTTTCTCAGTACGGAACGGTGCTGAGCGAAGTAGGCTCGAAAGATAAGGACAGGGAGCATATCACCCCACCCTACAAATGGATCCAGCTGATGAAGGCCGAACTGGAAGCCGGCGCCTCCTACATCGTAGCGGAAGCGCGGGAAACAGGCACCGTGGGTCTTTACCGTGATTCAGGAGAAGTACGGGAAGGCCTCGTACAGGAGATACTTACCAAAGTGCCTGCGGAAAAGATCATCTGGGAAGCTCCCCAGAAAGATCAGCAGCTATACTTCCTCAGCCTCATCGGTCCTAACGCCAATCTGGGAAATATAAACCCCTCCGAGGTCATCGCACTTGAATCCATGCGTGTAGGTCTCAGAGGGGATTCATTCCATTTATTTCTCAAATAACCCTTATTTGTAGGTCACGGACAGCGTAATGGGCACGTTCAGCGCTTTGGATACGATACAGCCACTTTTGGCTCCTTCGGCCACTTCCCTGAACTTTGCTTCCGAAACGCCCTCGATGGGCGAGGCCTTTACATCCAGGTGGATGCCATCGATCTTTAATCCCACCAGGTCCAGATCGAGGATTGCTTCTGTTTCGATGTCGTTTGCAGTGATCCCGGCCTGGGTCAGCGCAGCGCTGATGGCCATGGTAAAGCAGCCTGCATGAGCTGCAGCGATCAGCTCTTCAGGGTTCGTGCCTACCACGCCCTGCTCAAAACGGGTCTTGAAGGAATAGTTCGTCTGGTTCAGAATGCTGCTGGGAGTGGATATCTCTCCCTTACCCTCTTTCAGGTTGCCTTTCCAATGTGCCTTAGCTGTGCGTTTCATGATAATGATATTTAAAAGTGAATGGTTATCCCTAACAACCAAAAATAACGATTGTTCGGCTTGCCTTTCTAAATTAAAATGCTTATTTTAGGCAGGCTTAGGCTTGTCTCATTCACCTAATACCCATGAAATTAACCTCGCAAAAAACGCTTGCATTTCTGCATCGGCCTAAATCTATCAGCCTCCCCTCATGGGTCACCCGGCCCCGGCCAGGCAGATCGGTGCTTCCATTCCTGAAAAAAATAATGGATCTCGGCATCACCGCTGTAAAAGACGATTACGAAAAAAGAAAGCTCCGGATATTCAATCAGCTGAACTTTTTCCAGTTGCTCACAGGCATCCTGATCCCCGTCCTGGGTCTGGTACAGAACCACCGGCTGCCCACCGTGATATGGCTCGTGGCCAGCATCCCCGCTTTTGTAAGCCTGCTGGTCCTCTGGCTGAATGCCCGCCATCTCCTTTATCTTGCCCAGCTGGCCTATTTTGTACTCTACCCTTTTGCCACCAGCATCGTGTATTTCAGCGGTATCAATCTCGGGGTCGAATTGTCCTTTATCCTCTATGGGATCTTATCCGTATTCTTCCTGCAGGAGATCGACCAGATGCTCTTTTCCCTTGGATTGTCCATGGTCAGCTATTTTGTGCTGGCTGTCATCTGTAAGAACTACACCTACCAGCTGGCCACGGCGAACATCTTATTTTATTTATTCAACCAGGTGCTGGCCATCGCCTTTATTTTTTATGGCCTTTTCCTTATCAAACGGGAGAACGCAGGCTACCAGCACAGCATCCTCCAGCAAAAAGAGGCTATTGCCGCCAACGAGCGGCTGCTGCAGCGCCAGACAGAAGAGCTCACGGAGCTGAATGCCGTCAAGAATAAATTATTCTCCATCATCGCCCACGACCTGAAATCCCCCATCTATGCGCTGAGGAACCTTTTCCGCAACATGCAGGAACAGGACCTCCCGGCAGAGGAGATCAAGGAAATGGTGCCCGAGGTAGTGAGCGAGCTGACGTATACCAGCTCCCTGATGGAGAACCTCCTGCTATGGGCCAGGAGCCAGATGCAGGAAGATGCCGTCAAACCACAGCCCATCGATATCTCCGGACAGATAAACGAGGTGGCCGGTCTGCTGCAGCTGCAGGCAAAGACCAAACAGATAAAGCTCATCCTTCAGACGGATGACAGCAGCTGCGCCCTTGCCGACAAGGACATGATCAACCTTGTGCTGCGCAATCTTTTGTCCAACGCCATCAAGTATACCCCCGACAAAGGGAATATCACCCTCAGCGCCCAAAAAACCGCCATGGGTGTTGTAGTCACGGTAAAAGATACAGGGAAAGGCATGGACCAGGACGCAATAGAAAAGATCAGCCAGAACAACTATTACACCACCAAGGGTACGGCCGGAGAGTCAGGCACAGGCCTGGGACTGATGCTTTGCAAGGAATTCCTCTCCCGCAACAGAAGCGTGCTGCATATAAAAAGCGAGCCGGGCAGGGGCAGTGAATTTTCCTTTACGCTCCCCGACGCGGGATAATGGTAATTCTTGATAAATTCGCCGGATGAAGCTACAACTCTGGTCCGTCGGCAAGGACCACGAAGCATACGTAAAGCCGGGCGTGGATGATTTCACAAAAAGGATCAGCCGGTATTATCCCGTGGAATGGATGATCCTTCCCCCGCCCCGGAATGCAGGTACTTTATCCCCCGCAGACCTTAAAAAGAAAGAAGGAGATATGATCCTGGATACACTCTCCAAAGAAGATTACCTGGCAGCTCTCGACGAAAGAGGACGACAGATGAGCTCGGAAGGCCTTGCGCAATTTATCCAGACAAGGGCGAACGATAGTGTCCGGAACCTTATCTTTCTCATCGGCGGCGCATATGGCCTGGATGAACGGGTATTGCAACGAGCCAACCATAAATGGTCCCTTTCCCAGCTGACACTCCCCCATCAGCTCGTGCGGCTGGTGCTGGCAGAACAACTGTACAGAGCCTGCACCATACAACGCAATGAAAAATACCATCATATATGAAACTTAACGTTTCTGACGTTAAGCGTACTCACAAAAAGGTCATATCTTTAAAAAAAATCTCAATGTTCACGATTACCATTAGTATCATAGTCCTTACCTCACTGATCTCCATAACCGCCCTGAACAATTCCCGTATCATGGACGACCTGATCTTCTGGCCACCCGCCATCAGCATCCGTCATCAATACTACCGGTTTATCACATGCGGTCTGATCCATGCGGATTTTCTTCACCTGGGGTTCAATATGCTGACGCTATACTTTTTTGGCCGGATATTGGAAGTGTATTACAGGGGACATCTGGGGTTACAGCATTATTGGTACCTGGTATTGTATATCAGCGCGCTCGTGGTGGCCAATATCCCGTCCTATCTCAAAAGGAGGGATGACTATAATTATCGCAGCCTGGGAGCCTCCGGAGCCGTCTGTGCCGTAATGTTCGCCTTTATCCTCATGGATCCCTGGGAAAAATTGTATCTTTTTGGCGCCCTTCCCATGCCCGCCATTCTTTATGCTGTCATTTTCCTGGCCTACAGCGTCTATATGTCCAAAAGAGGGGGTGATAATGTCAATCACGATGCACATTTCTGGGGCGCTATTTACGGAGTAGTCTTTACCATCGTCCTGCGGCCCACCGTTATCAGCACCTTTATCAACGAGCTGCAGAACCCACGCTTCTAACGTTCCATATCCCTTCCGCCAGACGGGATGAATGATATCTTTAATATCTGCGCTGTCCGCCCGCCGAGACGGCACCGGTCATCGATGCGCATACCCACGACCCAGATGATCTTCTTATTCATCTCCAATACCCAGACCTTTTCTTTCCGGGCAAGCGAAAGCTTGCTGTCTATAAAAAAACGGGCCAGCTT
>DASZVM010000949.1:0-18355 GCA_035547295.1 Puia sp.
ACCCCGAACGAACCAAAGGTTCGTTGTCCGAAGGACAGATATTAGATGTTTGGCCCAATTGGCTAAATTTTCCAAAGCCAATTGGGGCTCAAAAAATCAGGACCGCGATAAAACCGGCATTGGTACATATTGAAGCCAGCAGGTTCATACGCATGGTGTTCGAAAAATCAGCCTGCAGGGGATCTTTCCAAACTTTGGCCGCCCATATAAAAAAATAAACGAGGATAGGCAGCATGCAGGTTGCCAGGACATAAAATTCCTCTATCTGCAGGGTAACGAAGAAATAATATGCCATCAGGAGCATGGCAATGCAGTAGACGACGGCCGTAAAAATAAACGTGCCCCTGAGACCCAGCAGCATGCTGATGGTCTTAATGCCGTCTTTTCCGTCCGCATCGTGCTGATAGATCTGGGTCAGGGGATAAAAACCTCCGATCAGCAGACTGCTGATGATCATCGCTTCCGGCGGCGCATGAAGGTCCCTGTTTACAGAGCTGCCATGGTACACCAGGAAAAATACCAACGCACCCTGACAGATGATGACGGTAAGATAGCCGATGACGGGCAGCCGTTTCAGCCGGATGCCCCTATAGCTGTAAGCCCGTGAGGCAAGGATATAAACGGCGAGGCCTGCGGTAAACCAGCCGCTGATAAAGATGCCTGACAGCAGGGCGAGGATGTCCATTATGACGGTGATGATAAATAGCTGGCGGGTGGGGGCGGGGGGACGTTCCAATCCGCCGATGGGACTGGTATCCCTGTCCATATAGCTGTTGTACCCATTGCTTGCAGGGTATACCAGGATATGTAATATAAAAAAGATCAGCAGGGCGCGGGGTATGTCCTTGTTCACTACCTGACCGAGGGCAAACCAATATACAGGCATCAGAAAAAAGGAAAAAGGGATGCGCAGCAGTTGTATGGTGCTTTTGTTCATAATCAATTTCCATAAATGCCCATTCCTATGCAATCGCAATCTTTTTCAACCGTGGTTTTTAACAGCGTGGCCATATGTCTGTAGAATCCGATCCTTTCCTGTCTTGCGTCCCTGGCCGCCTGTTCATTGGTCCTGCATTCCACCCCCCCATTGATAATGTTGATGGTCATGCCGAAACCCGGTTTGCGATGGGCTGCGAGGTCGGTGGCTGCAGGCTGCCATTTGCCGCACATCACTTCATGACAGGAAGGTTTGGGAGCCTGCGCTTTCATCCAGAACCAAAGGGCTGTCCGAAAGGCCACCACTCCGTCCCTGCTTACCATCTCGGGATTGGCGAGCAGGGGCAAATGCAGCTCGTCTCCCGCCAGTCCGTAATTGTAGGCATAGGTCAGCTGCAGGGGACCTCTCCCATAATACGATTTGCCGGCCACGGGTTTATAAGGGCTTGTGCCGCCTGTATTGTATTGGGTGCAATGTCCGTCCAGACAGGCCTGCTCATCTGTATAATACAATCCCCATACATACGGTCCTCCCTTTGCACCCGCCCAGCCGCTGGTGGTCTCATGGGCGGCATGCGCAAAAAAAGCCGCCAGCTCTCTCAGCCTTACTTCCCGGGTGCCTTCCCCTGCAAATTCCGGGAAGCCTGCTGCGGCCTTGAGAAGGGCCTCATAGGTATAGATAGCATTGTGGTGTGGAAATAATTGTTCATACTGCTGCCGGCTCAGCAGGGAAGCGAGACCGCCCTGGTCGGCAGGGGGCCGTGCAAATGCCAGCAATAGAACAATGATAAACATATGACCAAGTTATACAAAAAAGGGACCAACCGGTCCCTTTTGCATATTACCATTTTTCGTCCCCTTCGCTCTGGTTGAGCTTCAGGTTGGAGATAAATTCGTTTTGCTCCTGCCACTCGCGGCTGGTTTGCTGCGGGTCACGTTTGGGGGGAGGGACTGCCTGCGGCTCCCTCCTGGGAGGCCGTTTCCTATCCTGGTTCCCCGATACGCGTTTGGAAGGGTCCTGGTGTCCATGTTCCTTTTTGGGCTCGCGCTTATTGTGGTCCGGCTGCTGACCAGGTCCCCGTTTGGTGGGAGGTTGTTGCCCGCCATTGTGCTCCTTTTTAAGTTCATGTTTGTTATGATCCTGCTGCTGGAGCTCTTTCCTGGGTTCGCGCTGAATAGCTTCCTGCTGCGGCTGGCTTTCCAGGGCTTCCAGCTCGGCGAGGGAAGATACCGCCCCTTTCCGGATGACGCCCTGGCCGGGCCTTTGTGGGTGACCGTTATGCCCGGCGCCGCCATTGCGAACATTTTTTCCGCCGGGTCTGCCATTGTTCTGCTGACCACTGCCGCGGCCGTCCCGTCCACGGCCATTAGTTGATTGACCGTTGTTGTTTTGCCGTCCACGACCATTGCTACCCTGCACAGGCGCTTCGACGGGCTGAGCAACCACGAAATTACCCATGGGATGCGGATGGTCTTCCACCACCGGCACCTTCAGCCCGATGAGCTTTTCGATATCCCGGAGGAACTCTTTTTCCTCTGCGTCGCAGAAGGATAAAGCGATACCGCTGGCGCCTGCCCGGCCTGTCCTGCCTATGCGATGTACATAGGTTTCAGGGACATTCGGCAACTCGAAATTGATAACATGTGTCAATTCATCGATGTCGATGCCTCTGGCGGCAATATCGGTAGCTACCAGTATCCGCGTTTGACGGCTTTTGAAATTCAGGAGCGCCCGCTGTCTTGCATTCTGGGATTTGTTGCCGTGAATGGCTTCGGCGCGTATACCCGCCCGGGTAAGCCCCTGTGCCACTTTATCCGCACCGTGCTTGGTACGGGTAAACACGAGCGCCGTAGTTATCGGCTGCGTTTTCAGGACATGCAGCAGCAAGGAACGTTTGTCCTTCCTGTCGACAAAATAAATGGATTGCTGTATGGTCTCTGCGGTGGAAGAGACAGGTGTCACTTCTACTTTAACGGGATTTGTCAGGATCGTCGCTGCCAGCTTCTGGATCTCAGGAGGCATCGTCGCGGAAAAGAACAGGGACTGCCTTTTCTGTGGCAGTCTGGCTATGACCTTCTTTACATCATGCACAAAACCCATATCCAGCATCCTGTCCGCCTCGTCCAATACGAAGAAAGATATGTTCTGTACATTGACGTGCCGCTGGTCCATCAGGTCCAGCAGACGGCCGGGCGTAGCCACCAGGATATCGATGCCTTTGCGGAGCGCATGTACCTGGGGGTTTTGCGGCACACCGCCGAAGATCACCAGGTGTTCCATACCGGTATATCTGCCATAAGCGGCAAAACTATCCCCGATCTGGATCGCCAGTTCGCGGGTAGGGGTAAGGATCAATGCCTTGATGGGACGCTGTGCCCGAAGGGTTGTATCCTGTCTGACGCCTGCGGCATCCTCACAGAGGAGCTGTAGCATGGGGATGGCAAAAGCCGCGGTCTTACCTGTACCTGTCTGAGCACAGCCCAGCAGGTCTTTTCTATTGAGGATGATCGGAATAGCTTGTGCCTGAATAGGGGTGGGCGTAGTATAGCCCTCTTCTTGTACAGCCTTTAATAAAGGCTCTATAAGCTTTAAATCGAAAAAAGACAATTGAAATACATTTAAATGAAAAAAGAAACCCGTCTACTCATCAATATCCTTCAGGAGTTATTACACGAAGGTTGTCACGAAAGCTGAGAAAGGAGTTATAACGGTTGCAAAGGTAGGTGTTCTTTCCGAAATGGCCTAATTTCCCCTCCTGGGGGGTATTCCCGTCTGATAGTCAACCCGGAATGAGACGGCTGGATATTCCCGGCAGCATTTTTTGAAGGAAATTTGAAGGAAACGTATAAATAAATTTTGCGGTCTAAAAAGACCTCAATATATTTGCTCTGTTATTGGATACGGACAGAGAAAACAACCTCCTGGTTAGGGCTTTTAAAGGTTGGTCCGCAGATAAAAAAATAGAGAGATTCGCATGGCAGGTGATTCAAGCCTGCCCACTCTGATACCTGAATTACACGCTCAGTATCCCCGTTTTTTTTGGATCTTAAGTTTTAAGCCCATTGCGGAGATGCTTACGTAATTCCTGAATAAAATATTAAAAAGACTTTAAAGTTTGGTTGGAATAGCAAGGACACAGTTCTGATAGGCCGGTGTTTCTACACGTGCGCCTTAAAGGATAAGGTTTAAAAGGGCAGCTCATGTCTATGAGCTGCCTTCGTTTTTTTAACGTGCCTATATTTTTAGCCGGCTGCCTAGAGTAAGATCCTCAAAGGCTCTTCTAGCAGGCTTTTTACAGTCTGCAGGAATGCGGACCCGGTCGCTCCATCTACTACCCGGTGGTCACAGCTGAGGGTCAGCTTCATCACATTGCCCGGAACAATAGCTCCATTCTTTACTACGGGGATGTTCTGTATGGCGCTCACCGCCAGGATACAGGCATCCGGGGGATTGATGATCGCAGTGAATTCATCCACCCCGAACATACCCATATTGGAGATAGTGAAAGTGCTGCCTTCCCATTCCGCGGGCTGCAGCTTTTTGGCCTTGGCCCTCTGCGCAAAATCCTTTACTTCCCCCGCGATCTGCGTAAGTGATTTGGTGTCGGCAAACCGTACTACGGGGACGAGCAGACCGTCCTCTACAGCTACGGCTACACCGATATTGACATGGTGATTGATACGTATCTTATCTCCCAGCCAGCTGCTGTTGACGGCAGGATGCTGCTTCAGGGCAACAGCCACGGCTTTCAGCACGATGTCGTTGAAAGAGATCTTTACGGGCGAGATTTCATTGAGCTTAGCCCGGCTTTCCACCGCCTTGTCCATATCGATGGACATGGTGACATAGAAATGGGGAGCCGAGAACTTGCTTTCGGCCAGTCGTTTGGCGATGACCTTACGCATTTGCGATACAGGGACTTCCTCAAAGCTTACCTGGCCGGCGGGCGCCGCTGGAACAGCGCTCTTTGCCGGGGTTGCGGCGGGCTGCGATGCGGCTGCGGGAACTGCCTGACCGGGAACAAAATTGTCTACATCCTTTTTTACGATACGGCCATTGTCCCCGCTGCCCGCCACTTTTGAAATATCGATCCCTTTTTCTTCGGCCAGCTTCTTAGCCAGCGGCGAAGCTTTTATACGGCCATCCGGGGTGACGGAAAGACCGCCTGTGGAAGGGGTACCCCCATTGGCAGGGGCCTGGGCAGGCTGAGGCTGTGCCGTCGCTGCACTTCCGCCGGCAGCAACAGGGCCGGGAACGCCTTTATTCTTTGATGCAGCAAGTATCCTCTGGAGATCAACCTTGGATTCTTCCCCGATAACGGCCAAAAGGTCATTGACGGCAATCTTTTCCCCTTTCTGGGCGCCAATGTGTAATAATTTGCCATCCTTATAGCTTTCCAGCTCCATCGTGGCCTTATCAGTCTCGATATCGGCAAGGACCTCTCCTTTTTTGACGGTATCGCCTACTTTTTTATGCCAGTCGGCAATGACGCCTTCGGTCATGGTATCGCTGAGCCGGGGCATGAGGATCACGCCTTCCAATTTCGAAATATCTTCCCCCTGTGCGGCAGGGACTGTGGCTGTAGCGGTTGCTGCAGGAGCAGGGGCCGGGGCGGCTGCGGGAGCGCTTGCAGGCGCGGCTTTCTGGTCGGCGGCAGCGGCCGGAGCTGCCGCTCCCCCGCCCTTTACCAGGGAGGAAATATCTTCGCCAGGCGCGCCGATGATAGCCAGCAGCTCATTGACCTGCACCTTTCCCCCTTTGTCCGTCCCTACATATAATAAAGTACCATCTTTATAGCTTTCCAGGTCCATGGTGGCTTTATCTGTCTCCACTTCTGCCAAAAGATCCCCTTTCTTGACGGAGTCGCCCACTTTCTTGTGCCAGGCGGCAATTACCCCTTCGGTCATAGTATCGCTTAACCGGGGCATCAAAATAACTTCAGCCATAACGCTTATTTAGAATAGATTTTTTAAACGAGCCGTGAAATTACGGAATTTTTGGTTAGGCGGCCTTTACATTCCCCGTCCGTTTGAGGACCCCCCAATGTTGCAATTCCCCTTTCAACGCCCGGCGGACGGCCCTGAACAATACAGACCAGGTCAGCCAGCGCCAGATCAGCCGCTGGGGTATCAGCCACACCAGCTTGATGAGCTTTTCCCTTTCAAAGCTAAAGGCCAGCAGCGCCACCAGCAGATCAACCAGCATAAATACCAGGTAATAGCCTGCGATCTTGGAAGCGTTTCCTGTCAACAGCCCTACGAGCATAAAGAAATCCGCCAGCGGGATGACAAAGGGTATGATGTATTGAAAGATGAGAATATTTGGCAATGCCACCCAGCCCAGCCACCTGTATTTCCAGTTCAGCAGGGCATCCCTGTTCTTCCAGAAGGTCTGCATGACCCCATAGCTCCAGCGGAACCGCTGTTTGAGGAACATTTTCAGGGTTTCCGGCGCTTCGGTCATGGCAATGGCGCGGTTGTCATTCTCGATGATATAGCCGCAGCGGAGGATACGGACGGTAAGATCACAATCTTCCGCCAGCGTGTCGGTGGTAAATCCTCCGGCCTCTTCGATGGCTTTTTTGCGGAAAGCGCCAATGGCTCCGGGCACCACGGTTATGGCATTCAGATAAGCAAAGGCTTTTCTGTCGAAATTCTGGCTGCTGATGTATTCGATGGATTGCCAGCGGGTCAGCAGGTTCACTTGATTGCCTACTTTTACGTTCCCTGCCACGGCCCCTACGATACCGCTGCCGGGCATCCCTTCGGCTGTCATGACCCGGACGCCTTTACTCTGACGTTCGCCAAAATGCTCCATAAGCAGGGAGACGGCGTCTTTTTTTAGCTTGGTGTCAGCATCGATGCAAATGACAAAGTCCGCGGCAGACTGAGCAATGCCGAAGTTCAGGGCCGAGGCTTTGCCGCCATTGGGTTTGGACAGCACCCGCACCTTGGGATGGCCGTCAAAAGCCCCGCTCACCCGCTCATAGGTATTATCTATGCTGCCATCGTCCACGAATATGATCTCGAAGTTGGGGTAGTCTCCCTGCAGCAGGCTCTGTACAGAGCTCACCGCATTCACCTCTTCGTTGTAAGCGGGCACGACGATGCTTACCAGCGGCGCTTTTGCTCCATCCGGTCCCCAGAAAGGCGCCAATGCATATTTTTTTTCCCGCAGGTATTCCCTGGTGGCGATAAAGGCCATAAAGAGCACCCTGCCTACGGACAACACCATGAATACGATAAAGAGGGAAAAAAGGATATGACCGCTCCAATAGCCCAGCTCCGCGAAATAATAATTTATCTGCAGCAGATAGTAGCCGCTGCCCTTTGGAACGGGCGGCATCATCTCATCCCTTGTCTTGCCCAGTATGTCGGACACGGTGGTAAACTTGAACTTCCTGGCCTGGAAATACTCGATGATCCTGGGCAAGGCTTTGATGGTGGCGCTCCTGTCATCGCCTCCGGCATCATGCAGCAGGATGATATTCCCGCTAAGGCCCGAGGCGGTCATTTCGTTCTTACGGCGGACGACCCTGTCGAATATGCTGTCTGCCGGCGTTCCCGGCTCCCAATCCAGCGGATCGATGGATTCCCCGATGTCCAGGTAGTTTTTTGTACGGGCAATGGCCACAGGTATCAATTCCTCCCATTTCTCAGGCTCGAAATCCGCATTGTACGGCGCCCTGAACATGATGGTGGAATGACCGGTGATACATTCTATCAGCAGACGGGTGGACTCCATTTCCAGGATGGCCCTTTTTTGGCTCACCTTGGCGATATTCGGATGGGTGAAAGTGTGATTGCCGATCTCATGTCCTTCCTTGAACTCGCGCTTGACCAGCGGGATATTGTTCTCGGCATTGATCCCCACTAAAAAGAAAGTAGCAGGGACATGATATTTTGCCAGTATGTCCAATATTTTGGGCGTATAGTTGGGGTCGGGGCCGTCGTCAAAGGTCAGCACCAGCTTCATGGAGTCATCGGTGCCGTATTTACGGGCCACGAAACGGGAGGGCAGAACATCGTATGACTCCTCGCTGATCAGCATCTCACCCGTGTTCACCTCGGGCGTTATACGTCCATTGGTAGGCGTTGCGATGATATCCAGCACTTCCCCGGAACCTTCATAGTCGACAAAGTCGGCATTGGACATCGCATCTACCTTGCTGAACTCGGAGAAATTGAAATGGCCCATAACGGACTTCTGCATGTCCTTATCATAAAAATACCAGACCCTGGGGTCTTCGTCGCCCAATCTCCAGATGGCCGTACCGGCAATACCGTATTCCGTGGCAAAACGCAGCGTGTTAAAAATTGTCGCGGCATCCGTGAACTGGACCTGGTGCTTGACGCTGTCGTCGTCCTCGTATTCGTAATGACAGTTGTAGGAGTCATTGTCAAAATCGATCCTGGCGCCATTGTCCTTGGCGGTGAACAGGGCCTGCTGATAGCTGACGGTGCGTGCCGAGACCTCCTTGCCCAGCTTCCAGTCATAGCCATAAGCGGCCAGACACAATATCAGCTTTTGCATGGGGATCTTTTTGACGGCGTCATCCACGGCGCCTTCGATCCATCGCTGATGGGACACCGGTCCGGGACCCGTATTGTCCGAATACTGATCATAAGCCATCAAAAAGATATAATCGTTGTATTTGGAAAGCTCGCGGAAGTTGTAGTCCTCGTTAAAAGGGATCACGTCCTGGGTAACGAGAAAATGCTTGGCGTGCAGCTGGTTGTACAGATCGCGTTGGAATTGTACCAGGCGCTCGTTCTTTGTCTCCACCAGCTCCTCGAAATCCACATTCACGCCTACAAAGTCATTTTTCTCCAGGATCTTGATCAGGTCATTTATCAGCCGTTGTTTTTTTACAGGGTCATTGATGATCCTGTGTACGCCGTCCCCCCGGAAGACCTCCTTATAGTTGTTGGAAAGGATAGGCATGACCTTTACCCCTGCATTCTTCATCACTTTAAAAGCACGGTCGTCGATGGTGGTAAATATCGTGTCTGCCGTGGGGTCGATAAAGATCCATTCCGGTATCACGAGGTTCATCTTGGAGATATATTCCTGCAGGGATAAAAAGCTTTGGGCATCCCAATCCACATAAAAGGCGGCCCTGATGCCCGCGGGAAATTTGGTAAAGCTCCGGAAGCTGGTGTCGGCACGGAACGTATGGACAAATGATTTGTTGGAATCCCGTCTGGACTGGCCGGGAAACGCTCCTGACCTGTAAGGCACTTTTTCGTTGATGAATTTGCGGAACCCGCCGTATTGCTTAAGGAGACTGTTGTTCGAAAAGAGGATGCGGTTTGTATCCAGCACTTTTTTATACAGCTGGCTTTGCTCCTTGATCCTGGGCAGGTCAGGAGTGTACCCCCTGTTGACGGCAATCGTAAAAATAACAATCCCCAGTATAAGTACCAGCAGGATGACCCTGCCCCCCCACTTGAATCGCTGCCAACGGCCGGGAGAACTCGTCTGGAATATCTGCTTTTTGGAATGAAGCGCTGATTTTGGATTGCTCGTCATAAGATAGAAGTATTGGCAAAATTCCCGCCAACCAGGAATATATCAAAAATCCGGTATGTGATTTAACTGGGATTTAAGAAGAGGGTCATCAATAATCCAGCTCCAGCTTCAGACGGTCTTTCAGCTCTTTCACCAGGGGGTATTGCTCGACGATCTGCAAGAACTGTTCCCGGGTGTTCAATGGTCTTTCAACGGGCTCTTCGGTATCAGGCTTTTCCTCCACGATCACGGTGAAGGAGATGGATTTATTTGCAAATTCTTTTTGCAGGAACTCGGACAGGGTCCTTTTTTCCTGTTCGATAAACTTTTGCTCGAGGTTGTTGCCCGTTACGACGGTAAAGGATTGATCATCCACGATCCGTAGTTCGGCCAGCTCGAGGCTTTGCACGGCAGGGTTCTTGTTCTCACGCAGCTGCTGAGCATAAGCCGCCCATGCTTTTGTCAGGGGACCCGGCTCGAGCGCCCGCGCCTGGATCGTATTTTGCTGCTGCCGGGCGGCGAATTGCTGTCTGATCTTTGACAAGGATCCCAGCGAAGCGGCCGGCAGGGTAGCGGTGGCTGCGGCAGCAGCACCTGCCGGTGACGATGCGGTGGTCTGTGCGGGTACAGGGGCTGTCTTTACGGCAGTATCGACGAGCAATCTGGCGCCTTGTGAAGATCCGGCCTCCTCTCGTAGCTCACCGCTCGTAGCTCGTAGCTCACCTCTTGCAGCTTGCCGCTCACCGCTCACAGCCCGGGGCTTGGTTTCCACCAGCTCCATAGCTGGGATATTCCGGAAAGACACAGGTCTTACTGTATCAAGGGCTTTTTTTTTGCCACCAGGCTCTCCTGTCAGCTGAAGGGCCTGTCCCAGATAAGAAAGCTTGATGAGCGCCAGCTCCACATGCAGCCGTTTGTTCCGGGCGGATTTATAGTTGATCTCGGCCTCGTTCAGTACATTCAACGCACTGATGAGAAAAGCTGCATCTGCCTTTTTTCCAACGGCAATATATTTTTCCCGGAAACTCTCTACTACTTCCAGCAGGGCTGCCACTTTTTCGTCCTTGCAGACCAGGAGGTTGCGGATGAACTCGGCCAGGCCATTGATCACCAAGTCGCCTTCAAAGCCCTTGCGGTTGATGTCATCGTATATGAGCAGTGCGTCTGAAAGCTGTTGCTGCTGCATAGCGTCCAGGAGCTTGAAATAATAGTCGGCATCCAGTATGTTGAGGTGCTCGAGGGTATTGTGATAGCTTAGCTCTCCATTGGTAAAGCTTACGATCTTGTCGAGTATGCTCAGGGCATCCCGCATACAGCCTTCGCTTTTCTGGGCTATCACCTGCAGGGCCGCCCGCTCAGCCTTGATCTCCTCCTTGTCGCAGATCTCCTGCAGATGGTCGACGGTGTCGGCCGTAGTGATCCTTTTAAAATCGAATATCTGGCATCGTGACAGGATGGTGGGAAGTATCTTATGCTTTTCCGTGGTGGCCAGGATAAAAATGGCATAGGAAGGGGGCTCTTCCAGGGTCTTCAGGAATGCGTTGAAGGCCGACGAGCTGAGCATGTGCACCTCATCGATGATATAGACCTTGTACTTGCCGGCCTGGGGAGCAAACCGCACCTGTTCCACCAGGGTCCTGATATCGTCCACGGAGTTGTTGCTGGCGGCGTCCAGCTCATGGATATTCAGGGATGTTCCCTCATTAAAAGAGACGCAGGAGTGACATTTGTTGCAGGCTTCCCCATTCGGATCAGGGTTCTCGCAATTGATGGTCTTTGCCAGGATCCGGGCACAGGTGGTCTTGCCCACCCCCCTTGGACCGCAAAAGAGGAAGGCGTGCGCTAATTGATTGTTTTTAATAGCGTTCTTAAGGGTGGTGGTGATATGTGACTGCCCCACGACGGTGGAAAAATCCTGGGGCCTGTACTTCCTTGCTGAAACAATGAATTTATCCATGATATGCTCCTATGGCAAACGTACCACATTTTTCAGAATATCCGGGGACCGGACATATATTTGCCCCATCGGTAGACCCGTGCTGCAATTTCATGGGAGGAATAAACTTTCTTAAAAAAAGACGGGCAAAAATTTGGATTATTTACACTGTTAAGTAAATTTGTACTGTTAATTATTTAATATGGGTATTGCAGAAAGAAAAGAAAAACAGAAGATCGAGATCCGTAAAAAGATCCTGGATGCTTCCATGAAGCTGTTTGTGGAGGAGGGGTTCAACAACGTATCCATACGCCGTATCGCCGACATCATCGAATACAGCCCTACCACTATTTACCTTTATTTCAAGGACAAGGATGAGATCTTTTTCAACCTTCATGAGATAGGTTTTCAGAAGATGATGGAGATGAATAAGGAGCTGGCTGATATTAAGAACCCCCTGCTGCGCCTGCATAAAATGGGTGAGAACTACGTCCGCTTTGGAATGGAGAACCCCGAATATTATGACCTGATGTTCATTCAGCCGGAGCCCATGCACAAACTGACGGAGATGGGCTGTGAATGGGAAAACGGGGACGCGGCCCTTACCCGCCTGAGGGATACCCTTGTCGAATGCATGGAAAAGGGATACATCGCAAAGACGGACCCTATTGTGCTCAGCCTTTCTATCTGGAGCACGGTACACGGGCTGGTGTCGCTGGCGACAAGAGAGCGTCTTGAAAAGCTGGTGCCCGAGAAGGAGAATGTGCTGCCGATGATCAGGCAATCGCTCAACTGGCTGATAAATAGCCTTGACATTTCAGGCAAGGGCGCCGCCGGCCAGTCTTAGGAATATCATGACCAGCCGGTTTTCAGACCCGGAAGGGTATTTTTTTAGCTCTTGAACTTAACAATGTTAATAAAATTCACGACACAAATAAATTGAACAATGAACAAGATCATTCAACTGCTGTTTGGACTACTGGTAGCCGCCACGGGACTAAGGGCGCAGACAGATATCCTGGAAGGATATATCCGCAACGGCCTGGATAGCAACCTGGCGCTGCGGCAGCGAAGCTTTGATCTCCAAAAAGCCCTGCTGGACCTCAAACGGGCGCAGTCCCTTTTTTATCCCCAGGCGGGCTTTAGCAGCCAGTATACATTGGCCCATGGCGGCCGTACACAGTCCATCCCCGTAGGCGATCTGCTGAACGGCGTCTATTCCACGCTCAACCAGCTGACGGCCTCCAATAAGTTCCCCCAGGTGGGCAACCAATCCATCCAGTTCCTTCCTAACGATTATCACGACACGAAGATGGAGGTCACCTTACCGCTGATCAATACGGATCTGCAGCATAACAGGCAGGTCAGCAGCGAAATGATCAACGCCCGGCGGGCGGACCTGGATGTCTACCGGCGGGAGCTGGTAAAAGAGATCCGCCAGGCCTATTATCAATACCTGCAGGCGGGCAAGGCAGTGGAGATCTATACCAATGCGCTGGGTCTGGTAAAAGAGAACAGGAGGGTCAGCGAAAAATTCGTGGAGAACAGGATGGCTACCCGGGAGATCGTCCTTCGGGCCCAGGCGCAGGTGAGCCAGGTGGGATCCTCTCTTATAGATGCAAAGAACCGGCTGAACAACGCAGCCGCCTGGTTTAATTTTTTGCTGAACAGACCGCTGGACACGGATATACAGACGGATGAACGGCTTTTCGCCTTGCAAACGGACACGACGGGAACAGGGAATGCCTCATCACGGTCGGCTGGAGCTGGTTCCGGTCTGTTGCCGGATGCTTCCGCGCTCCGGCTTTCTCCGGGCGTCCCCGCCGGCAGGGAAGAGCTTGTAAAGCTGAACAGCATGCAGAAGATACTGGCCTCCAACCTGCGGTATAGCCGCAACTATCTCGTCCCCAGGCTCAGCGCTTTTTATGACGTGGGCTTCCAGGGTTTCGGCTTCAAATTCAACAGCGATCAGTTCTATCAGCTGGGAGGCATCCAGCTGGTATGGCCTCTCTTCAAGGCAAATGACAACAAATACAAGATCCGCCAGTCTGAGATAGACGTAAAAGCCGTGGGCGACCAGTACCGGGACCTGACCCAACAATTGACGCTGCAGGTACAGACAAGCGCGAACGATTATTCTTCAGCCATGGAAGCGCTGCGGTCCCTTACGGACGAGGTCGCCAGCGCCCGGGAGACCTATCGTCTCTCCGAACGAAGGTTCAGGGAAGGTAACGCCATCCAGATCGAGCTCATCGATGCACGCACCCAGATGACGAGCGCGGAGCTCCGCTATTCCCTGGGCTGTCTCACTGTGCTCAACAGGGCTGCCGACCTGGAACGTGTGACGGCATCGTATAAATTTTCGAATCGATGATATGAATAACTATAAACTAAAAGCCATGAAAAATAAATACCTGCGGGCGCTTCGTTTTCCTATCGCGGCCGTCCTTGCTTTTGCCCTGGTGAAATGCGGCGACAACAAAGCTGCCGCCCCTGCCGTACAAAGAACAGGAGAGGACCCCATCCTGGTGAAATTGCATCCTGTTACCACGGGGAACTATAGCCGTAGCCTGCAATATTCGGGTCTGATAGCTTCCAATGCCGAAGCCCGTCTGTCGTTCAAGATACAGGGTATCGTCTCCGGGATATATGTAAAGGAAGGAGATCATGTCTCCAAAGGTCAGCTGCTGGCCACCCTGGATCAGACGGAGATCGATGCCCAGGTGCGGCAGGCTTCGCAAAACCTGGATAAATCCAAAAGGGATGAGGTCCGTATCGGCAACCTCTACAGGGATACCGTAGCCTCCCTGGAACAGCTGCAGAATACCCAAACCCAGGTGAGCGTGGCCACGGAGGCCCTGCGTATTGCACGGTTCAACCAGCAGTATGCTCAGATCCACGCGCCTGCCGGAGGCACTATCCTGCAAAAACTGATGAACGAAGGCGAGCTGGCAACGGCCGGCAACGCTGTCTTTTTATTCAATGGTACGGACCAGCGTGACTGGGTAGTCCGCTTTGGGGTATCCGACCGCGACTGGGTGGTCTTGAAAAAGGGAGATAAAGCGACGGTGTATATAGAAGCTTACCCGGGTGAGACGTTCACGGGCACCATCACAAAAATGGCGGAAGGCGCCGACCCGTCGAATGGTACCTATCCCATCGAGGTCACGGTGTCGCCTGCCGGACACAAGCTGGCGCCGGGTCTTTTTTGCACCCTGCAGCTGCAGCCTTCTTACCGGCAGGATCTTACACTGATACCCATCGAAGCGCTGGTGGAAGGCGATGGAAAAACGGGCTGGGTCTATACCGTCAACGCCGACGGACGAACGGTGCGCAAACACGCTATCCGGATAGCCTTTTTGTCAAAAGATAAAGTAGCTGTCAGCGAAGGCCTGGACAGCGTGGACCAGGTGGTCACGGACGGCGTGGGTTATCTCACGGAAACGTCTGTGGTGAAAGTAGCTGCCAATGATACCATTTCAAAATAACTTCTTATGAAGATCACCGACTTTTCAGTAAAGAACTATCAGTTCACGCTCATCGTATTTGTGATGCTGGCGGCCATTGGAATAAATTCCCTTTTGAACATGCCCCGGGGAGAAGACCCGGATATACAGGCGCCTCAATTCTCCGCTATCATCATCTACCCCGGCACCAGTCCCAAGGATATGGAAGAGCTGGTGGTGGACCCCATCGAAAAAAGGGTCAATGAAATGGATGATATAAAACGCATCCGCTCCACCATCGACGATGGGCTTGCCGTGATCCAGATAGAGTTCAGGTACGAGACGGATCCGGATAAGAAATACCAGGACGTGGTGCGCGAGCTGGATGCCATCCGTCCCGATCTGCCCGCGGACATCCAAAGCATCAAGATCCAGAAATTCACTCCTTCCGACGTCAACATCCTGCAGGTGGCCCTTGTCAGCGAAACAACGCCTTACCGGGATCTGGAGGAATGGAGCAAGAAATTGAAAGAGCGGCTGGAAAAGATCAAAACCCTGAAGAACGTGGACAACTGGGCCTTTCCTCAGCAGCAGGTACGGGTGTCATTGAACCTGGAAAAGCTGGCGCAGAACAGGATACCCCTGAATACGATACTTGGCGCCATACAACGGGAGAACGTAAATATCCCCGGAGGCAGCATCGAGATGGGCGCCCGGAAATTCAACATAAAGACCAGCGGCGATTATAAAAGCGTGGAAGAGATCAAAAATACCATCGTCAGCAGCGCCGGCGGGAGGATCATCTACGTCAGGGACTTGGCGGATGTGGAATTTAATTATGAGGAACAGAATTACATCGGCCGTCTCAATGGCAAAAGAGCGGTATTCGTCACCGCCAGCCGTAAATCGGGCACCAATATTTTTGCCGTGGAAAAGGCGATGGACCCTGTGCTGCAGCAATTCCGGAAAGAGCTGCCTCCCTCCATTAAGTTTGAGAAAAGCTTTAATAATGCGGAGAGCGTCCGCACCCGTCTGGGACATTTCGGGATGGATTTTGCCATCGCCATCTTTTTGGTATTGCTCACTTTGCTGCCCCTGGGCCCCCGCGCTTCCATCGTAGTGATGATCTCCATACCCTTGTCCCTGGCTATCGGGCTCTTCCTGCTGGACCTCTTTCATATCACCCTCAACCAGCTGAGCATCGTGGGCATGGTCGTAGCCCTGGGACTCCTGGTGGATGACAGCATCGTGGTGGTGGAGAATATCGAACGCTATCTCCGCATGGGTTATGCCCGGAAAGAAGCGGCCATGGCTGCCACCCGGCAGATTGGGCTGGCCGTATTGGGTTGTACGGCCACACTGATATTCGCCTTCCTGCCGCTGATGTTCCTGCCGGAAGGCGCGGGAGATTTTATCCGCAGCCTCCCTGCTGCCGTCGTCACTACGGTACTGGCCTCCCTTTTTGTGTCGCTGACTATCGTGCCCTTTCTCTCCAGCCGTATACTCAGCGGTCACGAACATCCTGAAGGCAATTTCTTTTTACGGGGTCTGAAGCGGTTTATCAACGGCTCTTATCGCCGTCTGCTGCACGCAGCTATTACAAGACCCGTGATCACGCTGCTGGTGGCCCTGGTGATCTTTGTCGGATGTTTGTTCCTTGTGCCGGTGGTGGGCTTTAGCGTTTTCCCCGCTTCGGAGAAACCTATGTTCCTCGTCAATATCGAGACACCCCTGGGATCCAGCCTGCCTGCGACGGACTCCGTGGCCCGTTGGGTCGAGCGGGAGATCGACCAGGTACCCGATCTGAAAAATTATGTGACCAATGTCGGCAGGGGTAATCCACGTATCTATTACAATGTCATCCCTCAGAACGAGGTCAGCAATTATGCGCAGCTGTTTATCCAGCTAAAGGAAACCCCTCCTGTTAAAAAAAGAGCGTTGATAGATGTGCTGCGCAAAAAATTCAAAGATTATCCCGGCGCCCGCATCGAGGTAAAGGATTTCGAACAGGGTCCGCCCATAGAAGCCCCCATCGCCATCCGGCTATTCTCCGACGACCTGGATACCTTGCGCAGCCTTGCTTTCCATGTGGAGGACCTCCTGAAAAGGACGCCGGGTACCTTGTATGTGAAGAATGAGCTGACCACGCTGAAGACGGACATCAAGGTAAAGGTAAACAAGGAGAAGGCGGGTATCCTGGGCGTACCCACCAACGACATCGACAGGACGGTCAGACTGGCAGTCGCCGGCCTCGACATCGGCAAATTCCGGAAAGAGAACGGGGACGATTATAGCATCAATGTCTGTCTGCCCAGAGCGCAGCGCCAGACCCTGGATGCCCTGGATAAGGTCTACGTGAGCTCCTTCAACGGTAATTCCATTCCCCTGGGCCAGCTGGCCGACATCCAGTTCCAGAGCAGCCCTACCAGCATCCATCATTACGACAAGGACAGGTATACCACGGTCACGGCCTTTGTGCAGAATGGTTATAACACCACCCGTGTGACGGACGATGTCCTGCGGCAGCTGGATAAGATGAGCTTCCCGAAAGGAGCGTCGTACAAGGCTGCCGGCGAAGTGGAAAGCAAGGAAGAAAGCTTTGGCGGTCTGGGGACGATCATCCTGATCACGGTGTTCGGCATCCTGGGTATCCTGATCCTGGAGTTCAAGACCTTCCGAGGGACCCTGATCGTCCTCTCCGTCGTACCGCTGGGTATCATCGGCGCGGTGCTGGCCCTTCTTTTCTCGGGCAATACCTTCTCCTTTGTGGCAGTCATCGGTATCATCGCCCTGGTTGGCATCGAAGTAAAAAATTCCATACTCCTGGTGGATTATACGGATCAGCTGCGGAGGGATGGAAAGGGGTTGGATGAGGCTATCCAGGAGGCGGGGGAGACCCGGTTTGTCCCCATCATTCTTACTACGCTGACGGCCATCGGGGGATTGATACCGCTGGTGGCGGAGAATAATCCTTTGTATTCGCCCCTGGCGCTGGTGATCATCGGGGGACTGCTCAGCTCTACCGTCCTTACGCGGGTGGTGACGCCTGTGCTGTATAAACTGCTGGCGCCGAAGATCGTGGTGGATCCGGCTGTTTGATGTTCCGGTAATCCTTACTTTTATGGTACAGAACTATTGCTTTGAAGAGATCCGGGCAGCCATATCAAGCTTATTCCGATGAGGAATTACTGGCGTTGATCCACGTCAGCGATATGGCTGCCTTTTCCGTCCTTTACGATCGCTACTGGGACAGGATCTTTTATATCGCCGCGGGAAAATTAAATGACCATGTGCTCGCGGAAGACGTGGTCCAGGATATTTTCACCGATCTGTGGCGGCGGCGGGCTGATCTGCATATAGAAGGGAGTACGGCCGCTTATCTCGCGGTGGCTGTAAAATACAGGATCATCAATATACAGGCCCGTCAGCAGCGGGTGGAAAGATATAAAAAAGACATGGCCACCCCGGAGGCAACGACGGGGCAGGATATTGAAGACCTGCTCAGTTTCAAAGAGTTGTACCAGC
>DASZVM010000950.1:0-7533 GCA_035547295.1 Puia sp.
AAAGGCGAAAATAGATCTGCAAAGGCTGCCCTGTCACATAGCCATCATTATGGACGGGAATGGCCGCTGGGCCCAGGAAAAGGGCCAGGACAGGCTATTCGGTCATTTTCACGGCGTGGAAAGCGTGCGGGATATTGTGGAAGGCTGTGCGGAGCTGGGTATCGGCTATCTCACGCTGTATGCTTTTTCCACGGAGAACTGGGATCGGCCGGCCTATGAGGTCACGGGGCTGATGGAGCTGCTGGTGGAGACGATCCGTAAAGAGGCGGAAACCCTCAGCAGGAACAATATAAGGCTGCATGTCATCGGCGATATGTCCATGCTGCCGGAATATGCCCGCAATGAGCTAAAGGAGGCCCTTGAGATAACGGCGAAGAACACGGGTCTCAACCTGGTCATGGCATTGAGCTATAGCTCCCGCTGGGAGCTTACCGAAGCCGTCAAGAGCCTTGCCCTGGATGTAAAGGCGGGTAAGCTTGACCCGGCTGCCATCACGCAGGATACTTTGCAGCAATACCTGTCTACAAAGGACTTTCCTGATCCGGAGCTGATGATCCGGACCAGTGGAGAATACCGCATCAGTAACTTTTTGCTATACCAACTCGCTTATGCTGAACTGTATTTCACCAGCGTCCGCTGGCCTGATTTCCGAAAAGAGAACCTATACGAAGCCATCCTCGACTTCCAGGCAAGAGAAAGACGATTTGGGAAGACAAGTGCTCAGATTCAACAGGAACCGTCTGCTTCCCAGACTACTTTTTAACAAAGACTTTTAATAAATCCCCTTAATTTGCCGCTCTAAAAACCGACTGGATGCAACGAAGATCACTGATTTGTGTTTTTTTACTAATATCTTACTGCTTATTGGATCTAACTGCTGCAAAAGCCCAGGTGACTCCCGACACAACTCATCCAGTTTCCATAGACCCCGAATTGATCAACCTTACCAACCCTAAAAATCCACCCCGCGAATATACGATTGCAGGCATCAAGATCTCCGGCACCAAATATCTCGACGAATCCCTTCTTACCTCTATTTCAGGTCTTACCGTAGGCGATAAAGTGACTATTCCGGGCGGGGATAATTTCAGCAAGGCTATTACGAACCTGTGGAAACAAAAACTGTTCTCCAACATCGAGATCAACTTTACCAAGATCGTCGGCACTAATATTTACATAGAGATCGATGTGACAGAACGGCCCCGCCTGTCCAATTTTTATTTTAAGGGGGTAAAGAAAGGGGACGCGGACGACCTTACTACAAAGACGGCGCTGGTAAAGGGCCGGGTGGTGACGGAGGACATGAAGCGTTCAGCTATCCAGGTTATCAAGAAATTCTATGCCGAGAAAGGTTACCAGGACGTGCAGATAAATATCACCGAAGCAAAAGACCCTACCGTCGCCAATTCAGAAATACTCAACTTCAACATCGTAAAGGGTCCGAAGGTTCGCATCAGCGAGATCAATATTTTTGGCAACGAAGCTATCTCGGAGATCAAGATAAAGAAGCAGATGAAGGATACGCATGAGCAGACCCGGATCACGCTCTATCCGCCGCCGGTGGATACGACCTTTGGTCCCAATCCCCGGATGACCTTTAAGGAGTACGTCGATAAATGGGGTTTCCTGTCTTTTTCGGGAACGAAGGAGTTCCTGGACCCCTGGTTCCGGTTTAAGCTATTCAGCTCATCAAAGTTCAATGCCACCAAGTTCGAGACGGATAAGCAAAAGATCATCGAGTTTTACAACTCGCAGGGATATCGTGATGCGGCGATCCTGGACAACAAGACGGTGGTGAAGAATGGAAAGATGAATGTCGATATCAAGCTGGAGGAAGGGCATAAATATTATTTTGGGAACATCACCTGGAGAGGGAATACCAAATATTCCGACTCTGTCCTCAGCCTGGCGCTGGGTATCCATAAGGGTGATGTTTATAACCTGGACATCCTGAACAAGAAGCTGAAGATGTCCCAGGAAGGGGGAGACATCAGCGGTCTCTATATGGACGACGGGTATCTTTTCTTTCGTATCGACCCGGTGGAGACGGCGGTGTATAACGATACCATCGATTTCGAGATCCGTATGACGGAGGGTCCCCAGGCCACTATCAAGAACATTACCATCACGGGCAATGAGAAGACAAAGGAATATGTCATCCGCCGGGAGCTGTTCACCATACCCGGTGACAAGTTCAGCCGGCAGGAGCTGATCCGTTCACAACGGCAGATTGCGAACCTGGGTTTCTTCAACCAGGAGAAGATCAACCCTGGCGTCAACCCCAACCAGGAGGACGGTACGGTGGACATCAACTGGAGCGTGGAAGAAAAATCGGCCGACCAGCTGGAGCTTTCCGCGGGCTGGGGCGGCGGCATCGGTCTGACGGGTACCGTGGGCGTTACGTTCAACAACTTTTCCATCAAGAACATCTTTCATAAATCCGCATGGGATCCTTTACCCAGCGGGGACGGACAGAAGCTAAGCCTCCGTATCCAGTCCAACGGTAAGGCCTACCAGTCCTATAACTTCTCCTTTACCGAGCCCTGGCTGGGTGGGAAGAAAAGGAACTCGCTGACCATTAGCCTGTATCGCAGCATCTTCCGTACGGGTGGATATAACTACCGTACCAATACCTATTCTTTCAGCGATACGAACTCGTTGAAGAACTTTGGTGTCTCCGTCGCCCTGGGTAAGCAGCTGCACTGGCCGGATGATTATTTTACCCTGACCTATGCGGTGAACTATACGCAGTATGATCTGAATAATTATCCTTTGTTCACTTCGGCCTTCCGGAACGGTTTTTCCACCAACTTCAGCTTTAAGCTGTCGCTGAGCAGGTATGACCTTGACCAGCCGATCTATCCCCGTCGCGGCGCCAACCAGGTGCTGAGCGTACAGTTTACGCCGCCTTATTCCGCCTTTGACAAGGGGATTACGCAGGATGACAGCTATAAATTGCCTGAGTACCATAAATGGCGTTTTACCAGCGACTGGTATCTGCCCATCGGGAATGCGATGGGGGCTGACAAAAGCCGTCAGTTCGTGCTGAAGGCTTCCGCCAAGTTCGGGTTCATGGGCCGTTACAACAGCAAGCTTGGGTTCTCTCCCTTCGAGCGTTTCCAGGTGGGTGATGCGGGTCTGACGAATAACTTCGGCTTGCTGGGATATGATATCATCTCTCAGAGAGGTTATCCGGTATATGAGAATTCGGATCCGAAGTATAACCCTGATCAGCAGCAGGCCAGCCAGTTCTTTACCATATTCAATAAATATACGCTGGAGCTGCGTTATCCATTTACAACCAATCCCAGCAGCACCATCTATGGCCTGACCTTTTTCGAAGCGGCCAACGGATGGTATAACTATAACGAATACAATCCCTTCCGTCTGCGCAGGAGCGTGGGTGTGGGGATGCGTTTCTTCCTTCCCATGTTCGGTCTGCTGGGCTTTGACTATGGGATAGGCCTGGACCGTATCCAGAATGGCTCTCTGAAAGACGCGACCCGGTTTACATTTATGTTGGGATATGAGCCGGATTAATCCTAAATTCAAAACCCAAATTGCACCTATGATGAAAAAAATAATATCAGTTTGTCTCTTCCTGGGCTGTTTTGCGCTGGCGGGGCAGGCACAGCGGATCATCGTGGTGGACACGAAGTATATCCTGGATAAAATGCCGGAGTACAAGGACGCCCAGAAAAAGCTTGACCAGATCAGTCTGCAGTGGCAAAAAGAGATCGACGACAAACAGGCGGCCCTGGATAAAATGTACAAGGATTATGATGCCGAGCAGGTGATGCTGAGCGACACATTAAAGAAGAAAAGAGAAGATCAGCTTTTCAACAAAGAGAAGGAGGTCCGGGACCTGCAGCGCAAACGGTTCGGGTACGAGGGCGACCTTTTCAAGATGCGGCAGGAGCTGGTCAAACCCATACAGGACAAGGTATACAACGCTATCCAGCAGATTGCGGTCAACAGGATGTATGATTTAATTTTGGATAAAAGTGAAGGAATTACCGTTATATTTGCCGACCCAAAGCTAGACAAGAGCGAAGATATACTGCGTGCCTTGGGCATCAACAAATAAGCTGCCGGCTGTTAACAGGACGTTAAAAAAACAACAAAATCAAATAAGACCGTGAAACTCTGCTATGTTTCATGTTCAACAAAAACAAACAACGAACAAATGAAAAAGATTCTTACCGTAGTAGTGGTGGTTATGGGCCTGGTGATGGCGGGCAATTCAACAAAGGCGCAGGGCAAGATCGGCTATATCAGCCTGGCTGAGCTGATCCCCTCCATGCCGGAATACAAAAAGGCGGACACTGCCTTGAATGATTACCAGAATGCCCTGGGTCAGAACTTTGAGGACATGAAAAAGGAATACTATGAGCAGGATAGCCTTTTGAATTCCAAAGACACTGCTAAATACACAAAGGCGCAGCTGGAACTGAAGAAGAAGAACATGGGTGAAATGCTCATCAAGCTGCAAGGCTGGCAACAGCAGGCTCAGCAGCTGTATCAGCAAAAACAACAGGACCTCATCGCTCCTATCCAAAAGAAGGCTGTCGAGACGGTACAGGCTGTAGCAAAAGAAAATGGATATGCCTATGTGCTGACCAAGGAAGCGTTGCTGTCGTCCCCTCCCGCAGACGATCTGCTGCCGCTGGTGAAAAAGAAGCTGGGACTTAAATAATCTCTTTCATATAAGAATTAAAATAAAGAGCGGGCCTGTGGTCCGCTCTATTTCATATTATGAGCGCTTCTCAACCCATCGGTGTGTTTGATTCAGGATATGGCGGTCTCACGGTTCTGAAGGAACTGGTAAAGCGGCTCCCGCAGTATGATTATACCTATCTGGGGGATAATGCCCGGGCGCCTTATGGAACGAGAAGCTTTGAGACGGTGTATCATTATACTTTGGAATGCGTTGAATGGCTTTTTCGTCAGGGATGCCCCCTGGTGATACTGGCCTGTAATACAGCTTCGGCAAAGGCGCTGCGTTCGATCCAGCAGCACGATCTTCCAAAGATCGCCCCTGACCGCCGGGTGCTGGGAGTGATAAGACCTACTACGGAAGTGGTGGGCAGGTTCACGAAGACGGGAAAAGTGGGCATTCTTGCTACGCGGGGAACGGTGCTTTCGGAATCCTATCCGATAGAGATCTCGAAATTCTATCCGGACGTAACCGTATTCCAGCAGGCTTGTCCTCTCTGGGTACCCCTCGTGGAAAATAATGAACACGATAAACCCGGAGCCGATTATTTTGTCCATGAATACATGCAGCAATTATTGGCTCAATCAGGGAATATCGATGCCGTTTTGCTGGCCTGCACTCATTATCCCCTGCTGCAGCATAAGATCGCCCGTTATCTTCCGGAGGGCAGCCGGCTAATAGTACAGGGGGAGATCGTGGCTGAAAGCCTGGCTGATTATTTGCAACGTCATCCGGAGATGGAAAGCCGGTGCAGCAAAAATGGGGAGCTCCGGTTCTTTACGACGGATTCGGCGGAGGATTTTGACAACCACGCCGGCATATTTTATGGAGAGCCTTTAAAATCATCACATATAGTATTACCTTGAGGTTAAATGAGTAAGCGTTTTTTTCATACGGTGTTGACTATCTCGGCGGTGCTGGCATTTTTTTCCTGCCGGAAAGAGACCAGCATCGAGCGGCCTGAGAGCGCTAACGGCACGTTCATGGCGGATGTCAGCGGATCACAGTGGATCGCAGAAGATTCCCTGAAAACCGCGTACATAGCAGCCGGTGAGATCAATCTTGCGGGGATCAGCGCCGACCACAGACAATTGATCATTACCCTTAATGATACGATCCCGGGTGTCTACACCCTCGATCAGAGCTCAACGTCGGCAGCCTACTATGGCTTTGCGGATTCCTCCGGCATATATGTCTATAGCACCAACCAGGGCAGCGACAGCACCCAGGCGGGCGGGACGGTGACGGTGACAGAGATCGATCCTATCAATCATACCATCTCCGGCACCTTTTCTTTTAATGTCTATCGTGATGTCGACGGCAAGCAGCAAAGGTTTACGGATGGGGTGTTCCGAAAGCTGCCTTATACGGGGAGCGATCCTGCCGCCAGTGGAAGTGATACCCTGAATGCCACCATCGACGGGGTAAAGTGGTCCGCCCCGGTCGTCACTGGAATAGCTCTTTCTAATCAATTGATTGTCACTGGATTAAATGTCGCCGGGACCCAAAGTCTCGCATTGGACATGCCGGCCAATATCGTTCCGGGGCAGTATTCCCTGGATTATACGGCACTTACCTGTTATGCGATCTATATTCCCGGTCCGAACATCGGACTTGCCTCCTCCGAAGGAACGCTGGAGATCATAGAAAATGACGCCACCAACAAGCGGGTCAGGGGGAAGTTTGTGTTCAAAGCCGTCGATCCCACGGATCCGCTGGGTGTAAATACGGCCCCCCGCCAGGTGACCAGTGGATATTTTGCCGTGACCTACCAGTAGGACAGTAGGATAGACCGGGTCTATTGTCCGGATATTTTTGTTTGACGGCACCCTTTTTTTCCCTAATTTTGCCCTCCCTTTCACCGACGACGGGTATGGTGACCTGTGGTCTTTGATGGAAAAAATATTATTGACGCGGGCCGGCGAGCCCACAAAAATCATTGAATGAAACGTACATTTCAACCTCATAGACGTCGCCGCAAGACCGTTCATGGTTTTCGTAAGCGTATGCAGACTGCCAATGGCCGTAAGGTATTGGCCAGCCGTCGTAAAAAGGGTCGTAAGAAACTGACTGTTTCCGACGAATCTAAACTGAAATAGCATCGTCAGGCCGGTTGACCGGCCATAGAGCTTATATTGCAGCGAATTAGTGCGAGCTAATTCGCTTTTTTGTGTTGGTAATGACTGGTTTTTAGATATATGGGACGCTTCACATTAGGGAAAGACCAACGGCTCAAGAGCCGCCAGCTGATAGAGCGGGTATTCCGCGAGGGGAAGAGCATGAATGTTTTTCCTTTCAGGGTATATTATCTTATACAGCCGCTGGCAGAGGGACGTCAGCCGCTGCAGGCCGGCGTGGGAGCCAGCCGGCGGAATTTTAAGAAGGCGGTGGACAGGAACAGGATCAAACGGCTTACCCGTGAGGCGTACCGGGTTAAAAAGGAGGCGCTCAGCCTTTTAGCAAAAGAAAAGCAGCTGTCGTTGTCCTTGTTTTTTATCTATACGGGAAAGGAACTACCCGATCACAGGCTTGTCTCCGGCAAGATAACCGTAGCTTTGGAGAAAATAATGAAGGAGACGGGATCATGAGGACTTTCCTGCGCATATTAAGCCTGCCGTTCATCGCGCTGATCAAGCTGTATCAATGGGTCATTTCCCCCCTGTTAGGGCCCAAGTGCCGATTCACACCCACTTGTTCGCAATATGCCATTGAAGCATTGAAGAAATATGGTCCTTTGAAAGGCGGCTGGCTAAGCCTTCGCCGTATATCCCGTTGTCATCCCTGGGGAGGGCATGGTGTGGACCCCGTGCCCTGAC
>DASZVM010000951.1:0-2648 GCA_035547295.1 Puia sp.
CAGGCTGGTAACAATAAATAAAAAACATTCATACCGTGAATAAAAAAATATTACTTATCAATAGTCTCCTGCTGACCCTCCTGGCAATACATGCCTGCAAGCAGGAACATCTCGGTCCCATCGAAAAGGATAATGTAGCGCCCGGTCCGGTAGCCAATGTCTCCGTCGAGGACCTCCACGGCGCCGCCAGGATCAGCTATACCATCCCTCCCGATGAAGACCTGCTGTACGTCAAGGCAGTGTACACCCTCAAAAATGGCGTCGAAAGCGAAACAAAGGTCAGCCGGTACAACAGAAACCTCGTTGTGGAAGGCTTTGGCGACACCAGTCTGCACGATATCAAGCTGTATGCGGTGGATAAAAGCGAGAACATCTCATCTCCTGTTACCGTATCGATCCGGCCGCTGATACCGCCCGTGCTTATGGCGCGGGACAGCCTGATCATCAACCCTGATTTCGGCGGGCTCAACATAGCCTATACGAATTCCACGGAGGCAAGCCTGGCCATCGTTGTCCTGACCAACGATTCCCTTGGTCAGTTCTCCCCTTTCAATACCAATTATACGAACCTGAAAAAGGGCGATTTCTCCACGAGAGGTCTGCCTGCCGTCCCCACAAAATTCGGGATCTATGTACGAGACCGCTGGGGGAACCTCTCGGATACGATGATGGTGACGCTTACGCCTTTATTCGAGGAATTGCTCGACAGGACAAAAATGCACGGCGTCGTACTGCCCACCGACGCACCCCTGGGCTATGACGGGAATATCGACGGTCTTTTCGACGGCAACGTCAATGGGGGCTTCTACCATTCGGGCGATGCCGCGAGGATGCCGCAATGGTTCACTTTTGACATGGGTGTAACGGCCAAGCTGAGCAGACTCACCTGGTTCATGCGTCCGGGATATCTATATTCGCTGCATAACCCCAAAGAAGTAGAGATCTGGGGGTCAAATAACCCCAACCCCGACGGCAGCTTTGACGACAGCTGGATATTACTGGTATCCCATACACAGGTCAAACCCTCGGGACTGCCGGAAGGACAGCTGTCCCAGGACGATATAGACGCCGCCAATGCGGGCGAAACAGTCGTTTTTCCCCTGAATACGCCTAAGGTGCGCTATATAAGGTTTAAGACAAAAAAGAACTGGTCCAATGGGACCTATGTAAACTTTTATGAGCTCATGATGTGGGGCGATACTAAAAATTAATTCAACCGACTATGACACCCAGACAACATTTCACCCTTCTCCTTCTGCCCCTCTGCATGGCCCTGTTCATCACCTGTACAAGAACGACAGGAGATGCCTATAAAAAATACCAGGCCGGCGGAGAGCTCGTCTATCCCGGTCGCGCAGACACAGCCATCGTCCGCGCAGGATACAAACGCATCCAGCTGTCCATCGTACTGGGCAACGATCCCCTGGTAAAAAAGATCAGGGTGTACTGGAACAACCAGCACGATTCCCTGGATATTACCGTCAGCCATACGACAGGAAAAGACACGGTCAACGTCACCATTCCCAACCTGGCCGAAGGGAACTATAATTTTACCGTCTACTCCTTCGATGAAGAAGGCCATATTTCCGTGCCCTGCTATGGATCGGGCACTGTATACGGCGATAGCTACTTCTCTTCTGTCGTCAACAGGATCCTCCGCTCGGTGACCCAGTCACAGGACGGCACCCAGATCATCCTGGCCTGGGGCGGCGCAGCCGAAGGCGACATCGGGACAACCGTTAAATACACAGGCAGCGATGGGACAAACCATACAATAACCGTAAAGGCCACGGAGGCGACCACGACGCTGCCAAGCTATCAGGATGGAAGCCTGCTAACCTATCAGACATTCTACAAGCCGGACACGACGGCCTTCGATCTGTTCTTCAAGGATCCCGGACAAGTGACCTTGCCTGTCTACGAAAGACCGCTGGACAAATCGAAATTTGCCATCATGAACCTCCCCACCGACGTGCAGGATGGCGGGTACGGATGGCTGGATCACTATCTCTGGGATGAGAATTATAATCCCCCCGGGTTTGCAACACAAAGCATTATCCCCTGCTGGTTTACCATCGATGCCGGCGAACCGGCCACCCTCAGCCGGCTAAAGGTCTGGCAGGCCAATGACAGACTGTATGACCTGGAAAGTGTCAAAACTTTTGAATTGTACGGCAGCGACAATCCCAATCCCGACGGCAGTTGGGCAAGCTGGACACTCATCGGCTCATACACTTCCGTAAAACCATCGGGACTACCCGTAGGTCAGAACACACAGGCAGATATCGATTATGCAAAAGCCGGGGAAGAATTTACAGCACCCTCCGGCACGCCCAAATTCAGATATTACAGATTCAAGCTTCTCTCCAACTGGGGCAACAGTCACTTTATGACCATGGAAGAGATCACTTTCTATACGCATGACAGACCATAAGCAACACTGGAACAAGAATTGCATCCGCAGGAATCATGTTATGGGAACGGTGCAAGGGCAAGATCGTACTGGTGCCCTGACCCTTAGTTTTCCATCCCGTTGCTATCCGTCACCAGCACCTCGCTCATATAATCGAAAAAAGGACGCATCGCTTTAAAGGTCAGATCGGCTTCTTTTAAAAAATTCCTGCTCAGGACCTCCTGATCCGAAAACC
>DASZVM010000952.1:0-3543 GCA_035547295.1 Puia sp.
TATTTTTTTCGCAACTATAAAAATGGCTGGCTTGATCAGCTGACGGAGTACTACAACGTACTGGATACCCCCCTGGTATTGCTGATCTTTTTCAATGCGTCCGCCGGTGCTTACAAGCGGCTGTTGCTAAGGACGCTACTGGCATTCGTCATCATGGAAGCGCTGGTCATAGGCTGGAAGGGATATGCGTTCACATCCGGCTCTATCTTTGTCGGATCGGGCGTGCTGCTGGTGCTTGCATACAGCATCATTGGCCTGCTGCAGTATATGCGTAAGATGGAATATACTTCCTTTGAGACTTCGATGGTATTCGTCTATGCTGCCCTATTATTTGGCTACGGAAGCTATCTGATCATTTATATGTTCGTTCACATCCGGGGGAGCAATGAGGTGAACCGCCAGGACAGCTACCTGTTGTATTATGTCATGCTGCTGCTTTCCGCCATCATTACATCCCTGGGGCTTTGGAGCTATGGAGTGCGCCGGCCGGCCTATTCCTCATCTTCCTCATAATTGTAGGTACCCTGATTGTCGTTGTAGATCGACTCCCAGGCCCTTACTTTGTCCTCTTCCAGCAATTCCAGGATCTCGAAGATAGGATCCGTTTTTTTTCTCCACTCGATCAGAGTGGTCTCCCCATATTTTGATACGTACATGCAGTGATCGGTCTCCATGTTCACTTTGATAAGGCCTACCGGTCCTTCCTCTTTTTCCTGTATCAGGTAATAACAACCTTTTTCCAACAACGCATACGAATACATACATCGCCTTTTTTAAAAAATTGAACAATACAGAATAAAATGTTAGTTAGTAAGTAACCTGGAGAATTTAAATGGGGAGTAGCTTAAAACAGGTTAGACCACAAATTTACGGATTTTTGGAATTAGCAACCCGAAAGAAGAAATGGGCGCAAGGCCGGTTTACATAAACTTAATCTTATTGTATTGATATACAGTGTATTGTGAAATATTCGGAAAAAGTTAAAAGAGAGAAGCCGCCCGCTTTTCGGCAGACGGCCTCATTTTTACCCCTTGTTGTTCGTATATACTAAAGGAAATTTTTTATTTGATCAGAGGCCATCTCTCTTTTGGGGACAGCCTCTGATCTTACTAGACCACTTATCCTACAGCATCTTACTTCTCCAGCTTGATCTCTCCGGCATCAGCGGCCTGCCCGTCCGTAACGGTGATGCCGTCCTTTGCTGCGTTCTTATAAGGAGGTTTGGCTTCGATAATAATTTTGTAAGAGCCTGCCTTCGCGTCCGTGATCTCATAAGCGCCATTGATAACCGGAGCCCTCAACGTATCGGTGGACGACTCAGCCCAGGCCCGTACAGCTCCGTCTGCGGGAGAAACCGTGCCTTTGATCGAACCTGTTCTGAGACTGTTGAACGCAAATAACCCTGCTGCGGCAAAAGTTATTGCCGCGAGTTTAATACCCGTGAATTTCATAAATAGCGAATTTAATGATGAACAATTAAGAGTTACTGATATCAAAAACGAGAATCCAGTCTACGCATCAGGGAAGGGCCTCTGCAGAATACCTAGACAAGGACTATGCCATAATTTTTCTTTTACGCAAAGTGCTGCTGTGGAAATATTTCTACATGGATCGCCGTCTATGAATCGATTATGCGTATACGTTATATTGCCGAAACCCTTTACGGCACTGCGTTACAGCCTTCGGAAAGAAAATGATTGGGACGCCTTCCGGCGATGAGGGAAGAAACATAATTTTAAATTCTCTTAACATTTCAAGGGACTATTGCGCCATTGTCAAGCTTTAAAAACCCGTCGACGCAATCCGGGATTTCTTCCCGGTAATGGCTGACATAGATGAGCGTGGTCCCGAATGCTTCGCATAACAGACTGATGAGCTGCCTGAAATGGTTTGTCTGGTCCTCATCCAGTCCCTGGCACGGCTCGTCGAGTATCAGCATGGGCGGGTTTTTTATAAGGGCGCGGGTCAGCAATACCATCCGCTGCTGTCCGGTAGACAGCTGGGCCAGCCGCAATGAACGCAGGTCTTCCAGGGACAACAGACGCATCCATAATATTACCCGTTGCTCCTGTTCCTCCGTCAGAGCGCGGAATAATCCAATAGTATCGAACAGCCCGCTGGCGATGACCTCAAAACAGGTAGCGCTGTAATCAAAGTACAGGTGCAGCTCGGGGGAGACGAACCCTATCTTCTGCTTGACCTCCCAAATGGTCTCCCCCGAACCCCGCCGTCTGTCGAACAACCAGATGTCATTGGCATAGGCCTGGGGATTGTCGGCGGTGATCAGGCTCAGGAGCGTCGATTTCCCGGCGCCGTTCGGGCCGCTGACATTCCATCTTTCACCCTTTTTTACCTCCCAGTGGATATGCTGCAGCAATACTTTTTCACCGTAATGAATATTGACATCCGTCATTCTTACGGCCGTGGAGAATGTCTCCGGCCCCGGGGAGGGCAGCTGTTGCAGCTGCCGCAGGACCCCCGCATCCAGATAGGCCTGCTTTACCGTCTCCTGCGGGGCATGAAAATATTGCCTGGCATCGAGGAATGTCCATTTGCCTTCCTCCAGCCTGGCTACGTGGGTAATGGCGGCAGGCAGCTCCCGGGGTGTAGTGATCAGCAGCAGGTGAATGCCCTTTCCGGCCAACATATCGATGATACGGTGGAGGGTAGCTCTTCCCTCGGTGTCCAGGCCCAGGAAAGGGTTGTCCAGGATCAATAGGTCCGGCTGCTCCAACAGGGCTATTGCCAGCTGTACACGCTTGTTCTCGCCATTGGAAAGCTGGATCAGAGGTCTGGCCAGGAGGGGACGGATATGCAGATGGTCCAGCCATTCCCATTCGTGGAGGGTTCCCGGGGAGGCCGAAGGCCCATCATACATGGATGACCATTCCGGGACATAAAGCGCAAGCTCCTGCTCTACAGTGATGGTCTGGTCCGCGTCGGAAGCATTGAACCGTTGCTGATAATACAGGTCAGTCGTGCCGCTGCGGTTTAAAAAACGGTGCTGCTGCTCGACAATAGCGATCCGGGCCCCCGGCTGATGCCAGATTATCCGGCCGGTGTAAAAATGACGGTCCATCAAGGTATGCGCCAGCACAGACTTACCGCTGCCGGATGGGCCTGTGATAGCCCATTGTTCACCGCGTAATATATTAAGATCCAGGTTCTTGAGTATTTGTTTGTGCCCTATCTTCACGGAAACTCCTTCCAGGGAGAGAAATTTTTCAGCCATGATGCGAATGTAAGGCGCTCCGGCTAATTTATTGGAACTTCGGCCAGTGGAACTGTGTTCCACTTATGCACAGATGTAGAAATTGAAATAAGACGGCTCTAAATTCGTTTGCCTATATTTGGACCTTTATCGGATAAAATCTGATCGGACCTGATATGGCAGAAAAAACTAATTTGTTCGAATACACGGAAGAAAGCATTAAAAGTTTGGATTGGCGGGAGCATATCCGTCTCCGTCCCGGTATGTATATAGGCAAGCTGGGGGATGGCAGCAGTCCGGACGATGGTATTTATGTCCTTGTCAAAGAGGTG
>DASZVM010000953.1:0-5752 GCA_035547295.1 Puia sp.
ATCACTATCAGGCTCATACGATGGAGATGCGAAAGGCCTGGTATGATTCCCGGATAGAGGGAGGGTATCCCGTTTTTGTCGCCGAGTCGGAGGGGAAGGTAGTGGGTTTTAGCTCTTATGGTCCTTTCCGTCCCTGGCCGGGATATAAATATACGGTAGAGAATTCGGTGTATGTGGCGGACGGACAAAGAGGCAAGGGCATCGGAGCATTGTTGATGGCGCCGCTGATAGAGCACGCCCGGGGGAAGGATATGCATGCCATCATCGCGGTGATAGACGCGGATAATGATGCCAGCGTGCAGCTGCACCGGCGTTTTGGGTTCGAGGTAGTGGGGCAGTTCAGACAGGTGGGTTATAAGTTCGGCAGGTGGCTGAACCTCACTTTTATGGAGCTGTTGCTGGATACGCCGGCGCATCCGGTGGAAGGATAGAAGGCCGGGGTTCAGTCGAAAGCCTGGCCGGCGATCAATAGCCGGCTTTGACCAGGTCGGCCACTACCTTGTCGATGGGCAGGGTTACGCTTTCGGCGCTGAAGAGGTCCCAATCGATAAAACGAAAGGTTTCCGTCTCCTTTTTTTCCGCATATACTTTTAACTGCTGTTCGTCAAAATCGAATGGTTTGATACGTAACGGCGCCTTTATCGGTTCCAGCGCTTCCGCAAAATAATAGATGGAGATGATCTGGTGTTCGGGGTTGAACGCGGACATCTGGAAGAAGTCGGTGGTATAAAGATGATCTCCGATGCGTACGTCCAGGTCCATCTCTTCCCTGAACTCTCTTTTCAGACAATCCCTGGTGCCTTCTCCGAACTCCAGCCCTCCGCCGGGGAACTTTGTATAATAGCCGCCCCGGATATATTCGTCGCTGACCAGGACCTGTTTGTTTTCACCGAAAAGAATGCCGTAAACTCTGATGTTGAACATGTTCAATTTATTTATAAGCCCCCGGCAGGGCCGGGGGCATTGGGATTAGTGAGCTTTTGCACAGCAGCCCTGACCACAATGGTCCTGGCAGGCGGGTGTACAAACTTTTTCCTTACAGTCCTTACAGGTCTGTTTTGCATGTTTGGACTTGTCGGTTGCATGAACGGCCTGGCCGACAGTCAATGCAACAGCCGTTCTTGTTATTTTGGGATGGCTTGCCCGGGTGGTTGTATGGGCACTCCTGCTCTTTGCCCTGGTGGCAGCACATGGTTGTTTTTTGCTCTTCCGCCAACTGGAACGGCATACGGATGGTCTCACCGGCATAGATCAGCGCCGCCATCAGCAATATGTAAACAGCCCATTTCATCTATGCATAAAAGTACTGAATTAAAACCACTTCTTTTTCATAAAATACCAGCTGATCACGATGGAAATGCCCAGGGACAGCACGATAGGTATGTAAAAAGCATAATGCGAGTTGGAGCCGGGGATAGGTACGTTCATGCCGTAGATACCCGATACCAGTGCGGGCAGGGAAAGGATGATCGTAATAGAAGTAAGTCTTTTCAGGACATTGTTCATATTGTTGTTGATGATGCTGGCAAAGGCATCAAGGGTGCTGCTGAGGATGTTGGTATAAATATTGGCCATTTCCAAAGCCTGGGACATGTCGACTGCCAGGTCATCCAGAAATTCTTTCTCATCATCGGTCAGCCCCAGGAAATTGGTACGTGCCATCTTCAGGAGCAGCATCTCATTGCTACGGAGGGCTGTAACAAAATAGACCATGCTTTTCTGGATCTTCATCAGCTCAAGCAGCTCTTCATTCCTATTGGAGTCGTACAGCTTCTGCTCGATGATATTACGGCGCTGGTTGATCTCCTTCAGGTACTCCAGGTAGGTCTGGGTGATCTTTTCAATGACCTTCAGGACCATCATGTTCTTTTTGTCGGGGTGCCTGTTCTGGAAGGTATTGAGGAATTTTTTGATAGCGCCGTTCTCGAATGAGTTCACCGTCACTATTTGATTGTGCGTGAGGATGATACAGATGGGAATGGTGATATAATAAGCGTCGCTTTCGTTGAATGAGTTGTTCTCTGTCGGGGTTTTGATGACGATGAGCTTTACATTGTCCTCTTCCTCGAAACGGGGCCGTTCATCGATATCCAGCGAGTCGGTGAGGAAATCCAGGGGGATATCCAGTTCCTCGGACAGGTTGGAAAACTCAAGCTGCTTCAGAGGCGGCAGAATATTCACCCAGGTGCCGTTCTCAGGGTGTTCGATCTCTACGGTCTGATGATTGATATTCTTAAAAAACTGGATCATGATTGTTGTTAATCCCCGACCTCTCCTTCGAAGACTTTAACGGCAGGTCCGCAGAGCCAGATGTTCTCAAAAGCATCGTCGCCCACGCGATCGAACTCTACCCTCAGCTTGCCGCCTTTGGTAATGACGCGGACGTCGTTGTACCCTACTTCATTATGGTAGCAGGCCAGGGCGCTGGCCGTGACACCGGTGCCGCAGGAGAGGGTCTCGTCCTCGACCCCCCGCTCGTACGTGCGGACAATGATCTCGTCTACCTTTTTCTGCTCGACAAAGTTGACATTGATGCCTTCTTTTGCAAATTCGCCGCTGTACCGGATCTCCATGCCTTTGTGGAAGACGTCATAGTCCATGACATCGCTGACCATTTTTATATAGTGGGGGGAGCCTGTGTTCAGGATAAAATCGTTGTGGAACTCCCGGATACCCACCACGTTCTTCATCTTGAGCCTTACGATCCCGTCGTCTATTTCGGCCTGATGGGGACCGTCGGTGGCTATAAAGTAATATTGATCCTTGTGCATGCCCAGATCGTAGGCGAATTTGACCAGACAGCGTCCTCCATTGCCGCACATGGTACTTTCCCGGCCGTCGGAATTGTAGTATTTCATCTCAAAATCGTAGCCTGCCTTGGTATTCAGCAGCATCAGGCCGTCGGCGCCGATGCCGAAACGTCTGTCGCAGAGGGCCTTTACCTTTGTCTCCGTCAGGGCCGTATAGCTCCAGTTCCGGTTGTCCAGGATGATAAAATCGTTGCCGGTGCCCTGATATTTATAAAAGTGCATTTTGCTCATGGGTTATGTACGATGGACAAAAGTATCACAAATGCTCGACAATTGCCAAGGTCTTACTGATGAGCTTTTGGACGGCTGCGTTCCCGTCGGGGGAGAATGTCCTGCTGATACGGTTGGCCACGATTGCGCTGAGGCTCAGGCAGTGATGACCCAAAAGGCGGCTCAATCCATAGATGCCGGCCGTCTCCATTTCAAAGTTGGTGATCCGGTGGGGGCCATATGAGAAGCCCGTTAGTCTGTCGATGAGCTCCGGCTGGCTCAATCCAAGGCGTAATACCCTTCCCTGGGGGCCGTAGAAGCCGGGGCAGGTGACAGTGATGCCCTGGTGGAAGCCATCTACGAAGTGCCGTAGCAGGGAGGGGCTTGCTCCGCTGATATAGGGCTGGGCCAGACGATGGTGCAGCTGGGTCTGGGTGGCGAAGGACTGGAGGAGGGCGTTATCCTCTTCGTTTTCGTCATGTCTGTAAAAGTTCAGGAGGTTGTCGATGCCAAGTCCATGGGTAGAGGCGACGAAGCTGTCGACGGGGATATCTTTCTGGAGGGCGCCGGACGTACCCATCCGGATGATGGTGAGGGATAGGGGTTGTGGCTTTATGGTACGGGTGGTGAGGTCGATATTGGCCAGGGCGTCCAGCTCGTTGAGGACAATGTCGATATTGTCGGTGCCGATGCCGGTGCTGACGACGGTGACCCTTTTTTTGCCGATGTACCCTGTGTGGGAGACGAATTCCCTGTGGTGGGCTTTGTGTTCGATGGAGTCGAAGTGTTGGCTGACGGCGGAGACCCGGTCAGGGTCGCCTACGGTGAAGATGGTGTTGGCGAGTTCCTCCGGGCGGAGGTCTAAATGGTAGATGGCGCCCCGGTTATTGATAATAAGTTCACTTTCAGCGATTGCTTGCATAAATTCGGATGTTTTTTTTCGTCTTCTTCAAAATTATCGTAAATTTGCACCCACCCAAAAAATGGCCTGTAAAAAGGTCATTATAATATCAATGGTTCCGTGGCCGAGTGGCTAGGCAGAGCTCTGCAAAAGCTTCTACAGCAGTTCGAATCTGCTCGGAACCTCTGATCATGAAAAATGGAAGGATCGCAAGGCTGCGGTCCTTTTTTCATTTTACGCGGTTTTACTTTCGAGCGATGACTTTCAGTCTTTTATAAAATTGGGTGCATTTTCGTTCTTCCTAAAAAATACATTACATCCCAAACACCAAGGGTATGCAAGGACATGCTACGGATTTATCGAAATATGCGAGATCATTTACTGGCATACCAGGAGGCCAGGAAGATCAGAATTACTTTTGAAACGTTCACGTATGATTTTTATGAAGACTTTGTCAATTTTCTTTCTCATGAATATGTCCAGCGGCGAAGGAAACAAACTATTGTTGGATTGAAGATAAATACAGTCGGAAAAACAATTAACCAGCTACGTACTTTTTTGATCAACCGGGCAAAGAAGAAGGTTATCCAACCTGTGGATTTGACGGATTACAAAAAGCAGGGTAAATCCAAGCATTGGGTTGTAATTCCATTGCGAAAAATTGCCTGTGAAATTTTGGAGGATCGGTTTAGAACAAACTATGTCCCCCTTACCAACGCAGAGTTTAACCGTCATATCAAAATCGTTGCGAAGTTGGCGGGGCCGGTCCTTTTGTACTAACGAGTTCCTAGCTGGAATGCCTGTGGAGTTAATCATGAAAATAATGGACCGCTCATCTTTTATCGGGGCAACTTCGTATGGTTTGTTGGCTGCAATAATATCAAGGTCATGCTTATCGATCCGCTGCTGCCGGTATTTATTCGCATGGTCGATAAGGTCTTTAAAGGCTTCGTCATTGAAAGGTGTTTCCAGGATGGCTGGATTTCCCGGCAGCGTTACATCGACATAATATTGCTGAATGGTCTCCTCGTCCGTGGGCAGGTTGCTTTCGATCAGCTCTACGATGGTCTCATCATATTCCGTATAGATCGTGATGGTAACGGGGACCTTTTTGGAGAACGTGAAGCTGAACAGGTCCCTGCCATTGGCTTTGAGGACCTTTCCCTTCTCTATTATCTCTTCTCCCGCACAGGAGCCAAGAAGTATTGTGTATTGGTCGCCTGATATTGACCCGGAGTTTGAACTGGCTGAAGTCGAAGTTTGTCGTTTGTGCCATTGGCTTAATTTTATAATACGCCAAAAATAATCCGGGTGGCGGAGAAGGGTTTATTGAAAATGGAGAATTTTTACCTGGCTTCCCGGAAATGTGCAGGGGCAAGTCCAAAACGGTCCTTAAAAAGGATGCTGAAGGAAAAAACGCTCTCAAACCAATAGTTTGGCAAATCTCAGCCATGGTCAAGCCGGAGGATACCAATAATTGCTTCGCTTTTTTCAGCTTCAGATCGATGAGATATTGATGAGGGGTAATATGGTATACCTGCTTGAACATCCTCAGGAAATGCTGGCTGTTCATGGATGCCGGGGCGGCGATATCCTCCAGGGTGATATTGTTGTTGTAATGAGCATCCATCCAATCCCTGGCCAGGGAGACCCGTTTGAAGATCTCGGCCAGGCCGGGTGAATTTAAGACCAAGGTATGACCTTTTTACCATACGGGTAATTAGCTTATATTTGAAATAAATGAAAGCCGGATCCGGAAAAAAGCCTCAGTCCATTGATGAATATATCGATTCATTCCCTGAAGAGATCGCCTCCAAACTTAGCCGGATGC
>DASZVM010000954.1:0-3964 GCA_035547295.1 Puia sp.
CGTGAAAAAAAACGTCCGTCCGGAGATGAAAGGTCCATGTCCGCCCATCCTGTGAAACTTCCCAGCTGCGGGCCAGGGATGGCACGATATGCAGCTGGTCATCCGTCTCCACCAGGGTATTGTACAGCTGGTGCACCGGCCACATGATGCTCCGGTTCTTGGCGACTGCCGGGTCGAGAGAGGCGATGCCATCCTTTTCATTGTACCGGAAGACCTTTTTTCCTCCCGCATGCGGGGATGAGCAACCGGTCAGCCATAAGACACAAACTATTAACAAATCTTTGTTTACCTTCATTTTTTCGACCCCAAAAATCAAATATAAGCAATGAGACGTGTAATCCTGCTTGCCCTCTGTTGTTACTTTTTCAGCCTGCCCTTTACCTTTGCCCAATTGCCCCAGGGCGAAAAAGAAAAATTCACACACGCCGATACATTGCGGGGCAGCATCACGCCCGAACGCGCCTGGTGGAATGTGATCTACTACGACATACACGTCGCCCCCGACTTTGAAAAGCAGTCCATAAAGGGTATCACCAACATCCGGCTGGCAGCGCTGAAGACGGGTACAAAGCTCCAGCTTGACCTGCAGGAGCCCATGAACATCACCTCCATCACCTGGAACAACAAAACATTAAAATATAAAAGGGAGGGCAATGCCTTTCATGTCAGCTTTCCAAAAGAATTAAAAAAAGGCAGCATTGAAACCCTTTTTGTGCAATTTGAAGGCCGGCCGCGGGCAGCCGTCCGTCCACCCTGGGATGGCGGTTGGATCTGGACAAAGGACCAACAAGGCCGCCCCTGGATGAGCGTAGCCTGTCAGGGATTGGGCGCCAGCGTATGGTACCCCTGCAAGGACCATCAGAGCGACGAGCCGGACAGCGGCGCCTCCCTGCACATCACGGTGCCGGATACGCTCGTAGCCGTGGGTAATGGAAGATTGAAGGAGAAAAAGGACAACGGCAACGGGACAACCACCTGGACCTGGAGCGTGGTCAATCCCATCAATAATTACGACATCATTCCCTACATCGGCAAATATGTAAATTTTCATGAAGACTTCCAGGGTGAAAAAGGACACCTGGACTGCAACTACTGGGTGCTGGATTATAACCTGGACACAGCCCGTGTACAATTCAAACAGGCGGACAGCATGCTGCGCTGCTTCGAATACTGGATGGGGCCCTACCCTTTTTATGAAGACGGATACAAACTGGTGGAGGCGCCCCATTTAGGCATGGAGCACCAAAGTGCCGTGGCTTACGGCAATCATTTCGCCAACGGCTACCTGGGACGGGACCTTTCCGGCACAGGCTGGGGCATGAAATGGGATTTTATCATCGTGCATGAAAGCGGACACGAATGGTTCGGCAACAACATCACCACCAACGATCTGGCCGACATGTGGGTCCATGAAGGGTTTACCAACTATTCCGAAACCCTCTACACCACCTGCCAGGACGGCGTGGAGGCAGGCAACGACTACTGCATCGGCACCCGCAGGAACGTCCGCAACGACAAACCCATCATCGGCGCCTATGGGGTCAACAACGAAGGCTCGGGAGACATGTATTATAAAGGAGGGAATATGTTGCACATGATCCGCCAGATCCTGGGAGATTCCAGCTTCCGGGGACTATTACGCGGATTGACGGAAACCTTCTATCATAAGACGGTCACTACGGGGGAGATAGAGACATACATCAGCCAGTACGCCAAAAAGGACCTTTCAAAAATATTCGATCAGTACCTGCGGACGACAAAGATCCCCCTGCTGGAATATAAGTTCAACAGCAGCAGCATGCTGTCCTATCGCTGGACCAATTGCGTGGGAGGCTTTAACATGCCCGTAAAAGCGATGGTGGCAGGACACCCTGCCCAGTGGATCGAACCCACCCCGGAATGGAAAACACTGAATTTCGAAGGGGACCAAAGTTTTTCTATCGACCGTAAATTTTATGTTACTGTGCAGCAGCTGAACTAGGAGGATACTGCTGATCCGGCACACGGCCGGCGCCTATATAATGTTTGTCATAATACCCGTCGTTCATATCGCTGATCATCACCCCCGAAACGCTGGCATGGATAAATTTGTTATTCCGGAGATAGACGCCCACATGGGTAACGGCCCTGCGTTTACCCAACGTATGGAAAAAGACAAGGTCCCCCTCCCTCAGCTCATCCCGGCGGATATGATGACAGGCTTCATACTGTTCTTTGGAAGTACGAGGCAGGCCGGCAAACCCGTAAACCGAGGACACCAGCAAAAAGGCAAAGGCGGAACAATCTATCCCATCCCTGGTGGTCCCCCCGTAATGATACGGTGCGCCATACCATTCATCCATGAAAGACAATAACTTAGGATTATCCAGCTCTTCTACGGAAGCATTTTCCAGGATGGCATATTTGAATTGGAGCGCAGGGTAATTCTCGATGGCTTCCGCCGAAGCATAATGCGTGCTGCCCCGGCTATCGGAGATCGTCGAGGTAGAAATGGGGGTCTTATCGGAATGGGCATCCGGCTTGATGGCGATATTACTGATAAATTGAATATTCCCGTCAGGGGTAGATTGGGTGACCGTGGTCCCAGCGGTAGACACAGAGCTACGTGAAGCGCTGTTTTTCAAGCTACTACAGCTGGCGGCCAGACAGGCAGGGAGGATGATGAATAAGAGATTTTTCAACATATTTTCCACTTTTGAGGATATTGGCACGGGTAAAGATAGGTAAAAATGACAAAAATGCTGCCAAAACCCCTGTGGAAAGAATGTGCTTCCCGCAAACGAACTTTGTTAGTTAATTGCATGTTTAATTTTGGAAGCAGTCTATGAGCAAATTCTCTCATTTACATACACATACACAGTTTTCCCTCCTGGACGGCGCCGCTTCCATCCAAAGCCTTTACAAAAAGGCCATCAAGGATGGCATGCCTGCCCTGGCCATCACTGACCACGGCAATATGTTCGGAGCCTTTGAATTCGTCACCGAAGCCTATAAACACAAGAACGAGGACGGTACCCTTAAGGTAAAACCCATCGTAGGGTGCGAATTCTATGTAGTGGAAGACCGCCATCGCAAAAGTTTTAGCAAAGAGCAGAAAGACGAACGTTATCACCAGGTGCTCCTGGCAAAGAACAAGGCCGGTTATCAGAACCTGATCAAGCTCACCTCCCTGGGATACACTGAAGGTCTGTACAGCAAATATCCTCGTATCGATAAGGAGCTGATAGAAAAATATCATGAGGGGCTCATCGCCACCACCTGCTGTATCGGCGCCTATGTCCCCCAGACCATCCTCCATGATGGAGAGGAAAAAGCCGAAAAAGAGTTCAAATGGTGGCTGGACATTTTCGGGGACGACTATATCATCGAGCTGCAGCGGCATAACATCAAAGAGCAGGAGATCATCAACCAGGTGCTTCTGAAATTCGCGGCTAAATACAACGTTCCCGTCATCGCCACCAACGACAGCCATTATACGGACCGGGAAGACTACAACGCGCATGACATCCTGCTCTGCATCAATACCGGCGAAAAACACAGTACTCCCGGTTTCGACGACTTCGTCAACGACGATACGGCAGTCAAGAACAGGCGTTTCAAATTCCCCAACGACCAGTTCTATTTCAAGACGACGGAAGAGATGAAAAAACTCTTCGCCGATGTACCGGAGGCCATCGATAATACAAACCTCGTCATCGACAAGGTGGAAGTGCTGAACCTGAAAAAGGATATCCTTCTGCCCGCCTTCCCGATACCCAGGGAGTTCCAGATACATAACGACAGCAACCTGGATCAGTGGGAATACCTGAAACACCTCACGTATGAGGGGGCCCGGCTCCGCTACAGCGACCTTACGCCCGACATACAGGAAAGGATCGATTTCGAGCTGTTCACCATCAAGACGATGGGTTTCGCCGGCTACTTCCTTATCGTGAGCGACTTTATCAAGGCCGGCAGGGATATG
>DASZVM010000955.1:0-2496 GCA_035547295.1 Puia sp.
TATGACAGCACCATCGGGGACAAGGGCATGAAGCTCAGCGGCGGTCAGCGTCAGCGTTTGACCATCGCCCGGGCCGTCTTTAAGAACCCCGCTATTTTGATATTGGATGAAGCCACTTCCTCGCTGGATACGGAGAGCGAACAGCTCGTGCAGGAGGCCATCAACAACATGATGCAGCACCGTACCAGCATCGTCATTGCACACCGTCTCAGTACTGTCCGTCATGCGGATGAGATCATCGTACTTCAAAAGGGTACCATCATCGAAAGAGGGACCCACGAAGAGCTGGTGGAACATGACGGACTTTATCGGCGATTGCTGGATATGCAGGAAGTGAAATAAGAATTCCTTAAATTGGCAGGATAAAACGCACTGCCTATGACTCCTCATTCTTCCGATGTTTCCCGCAGGGATTTCCTAAAAGCCGGCGCCACGCGACTGCTGGGTTTGACCCTCACCGGGACTGCCGTACTTACAGCAATTGCCAGGCCTCCTGTAGCCTCTTCTTCCGCATCCCCCGGCAATTCGCTGACGGATGCCGGCCTCCTGAAAAAGCTTCCGCCCCTCTCCTTCTCTACACTGGGCTGCCCGGACTGGACATTCCCCGCCATCATGGACTTTGCGGTAAAGAATGGCTATACAGGCATCGAAGTAAGGGGGATCCAACGGCAGATGGATCTGACCAAATGTCCCGAATTCAGCACCCCCGCAAACATTACCACCACGCTTCAGCAGATGAAGGACCACGGTCTGAAGTTTGTCGACCTCGGCTCTTCGGCCGAGCTGCACCATGCCGACCCCGCAACCCGGCAAAAACAGATGGATGAAGCGCACCGCTTTATCGACCTGGCCCAACAGCTGCACTGTCCTTACGTACGGGTGTTCCCCAATAAGCTTCCAAAAGACCAGGACAAACAGGCTACCATCGACCTTATCACAAAAGGTTTGAAAGAACTGGGCGAATATGCCCGGTCCAGCGGCGTGACAGTCCTGATGGAGACGCATGGCGATCTGGTGGAGACAGCCCTGCTGGAACAGATCATGCGGGACGCAGGCGGACGTAACACCGGTCTTATATGGGACATCTACAACATGTGGTCGATCACTCATGAGCCGCCCGCACAGGTATATCCCAGGTTGAAAAAATATATACGGCATACGCATATCAAAGATGGGAAGAGCACCGGCGGGCATGAAGAGAATGGGAAGATCGTGGATGGAAAAGTAGAATATCTATTCCTCGGACAGGGTGAATCCCCCATCTTCGAAGCCATCGGATTGCTGAACCAGGGCGGATATAAAGGCTATTACAGCTTTGAATGGGAAAAGCTATGGCATCCCGAGATAGCAGCACCCGAGCTGGCGCTGGCGGACTATCCGAAAAAGATGAAGGATTTTTTTGAGAAGCTATAGCGCTGCTCCTCCGGAAAAGACAACTCATCCCATACATCCATCACTTCATTCCACCGGCCATTGCACGCGTACACGGCTCGCGTTAGCTTTGTCTCCATGGAAAATATCAGCACAGCACCGGCCACGACACCGGCCAACATCTTACGCACCGGCATGGCCTTCTGGCCCTCCAGCGTCTTACTCACAGCCGTGAAGTATCAGCTATTCACCATCCTGGCCAGGCGCGGGTCCCGATCCGCCACTGAAATAAAAGAAGCATTAGGGCTGCGCTGCAGCGACAGGCATGTCTACGACTGGCTGGATGCCCTGACGGTCCTGGGCTTCCTGGAACGCACCGGTCTGCTGGAACAGGCTCAATACTCGAATAGCGTAGATACGAATACCTTTCTGGATAAGAACAAACCCTCTTACATCGGAGGCATATTGGAGCTGGCCAACCGCAGGCTCTATAACAGCTGGGGCAGACTTGACAACGCGCTCTCCACAGGACAGTTACAGGACCAGGATATGGCGGCCGGAGGACATTCTTTTGATGAGGTATACAAGACGCCGGAAAAGCTGAAAGAGTTCCTCGATGCCATGAGCGGCATCAACATGACGAACTTCATGGCATTTGCAAAAAGCTTTGATCTTTCCGGCTACAGGACCCTCATCGATGCAGGTGGGGCGGGAGGGCAGCTTTCCATTGCCATTGCACGGCAGCATCCTCACATGACATGCACTACCTTTGATCTTCCCATCGTCGAACCCGTTGCCCTGCACAATATCAAACGATCCGGATTGGAAAATGTCCGGGTCGCCAGCGGCGACTTTTTTACGGATGCCATTCCGGCCGCCGATGTCATCGTCATGGCCAACGTCCTGCACGATTGGGAGGAGGAGAAAAAATTACTCCTGATAAAGAAGGCATACGATACCCTGCCATCCAACGGCGCTTTTGTGGCCATCGAGCATGTCATCGATGATCAGCGCAGAAAAAATGCATTTGGAATGATGATGAGCCTTAACATGCTGCTGCAGACAGGCAAAGGCTTTGATTACACCTATTCTGATTTCCGGAGGTGGGCGAATGCTACCGGCTTT
>DASZVM010000956.1:0-2554 GCA_035547295.1 Puia sp.
CGGCGCCCCCCTCTTTGTCCTCATGGGCCGCTTTTTTATCATCCTCTTCGGCGACAACCCCCACACTGCTGCCCGAGGCGTCAATTTCATGAGCGCCATCGCGAGCGGTCTGTCCATCCTCTTCCTGTTCTGGACCATCACCCACTTCGCCCGGAAGCTCGTACAAAAACAAAACACCACTGTCGAGCCGGACAAGCAACAGCTGTTTACCATCATGAGCGCCGGTGTCGTAGGCGCCCTGGCCTATACATTTTGCGACTCGTACTGGTACAGCGCCGTGGAAGGCGAAGTATACGCATCCAGCGCCTTCTTTACCGCCCTGGTATTCTGGGCCATCCTCAAATGGGAGCATCATGCCGACCGGCCCGGCGCCGATAAATGGATCATCTTCCTTTTTTACATGATGGGGCTTTCCATCGGCGTCCACCTGCTGAACCTGCTCACCATCCCCGCCATCGTGATGGTATACTATTTCAAAAGGTTCAAACCCACCACCTGGGGCTCGATCTTCGCTTTTATCACCGGCTGCGTCATCACAGGCGTCGTACAGGTGCTCGTTATTCAATACACCATCAAAGGCGCAGGCTATTTCGATATCTTCTTTGTCAATGATCTGGGGCTGCCCTTCTTCTCCGGCTTTGGCCTTTATTTCATCCTGCTGGCAGCCCTCCTCACCTGGGGCCTTACCTTCAAGGAAGCCAAAACCACCCCCAATCGCATCCGCACATGGGTAGCCCTGTTCGTGCTGATCGTTGCCCTCCCCGTCATCATCGGCTCTGCCGGCGGCGGCGGCGGAAAATTCTTCAAGCTCCTCGTCGGCCTGGGCATCGCCTACCTGGCCGGGAATTTCATCAAAACAAACGCCCTGCACAACTTCAAGCTGGCCCTCTGGTGCTTTGCTTTTATGCTGCTGGGCTATTCCACCTATTTTACCACCCTTATCCGCAGTAATGCCGATCCTGCCGTGGATATGTACAACGTGGATAATCCCGTGAGCCTGGTAGGGTACCTCAGCCGCGACCAGTATGGTGACTGGCCGATCCTGTATGGACCGGACTTCCAGGACCGCCCTCCGAGAGTAGACGGAGGTCCCCTGTATATAAAGGGTAAAGAAAAATACGAGGTCGCCGGCAGGATCTCCGGCCAAGATTGGGGCAATACACCTTCCTCGCATGTTTTCCCCCGCATGTGGGATAGCAATAATGACAGGGGACAGATCGATGCGTACCGGACGTTCGCCAACCTGGGCGAAGGAGAGAACCCTACGATGGCCGACAATATCAAGTATTTTATTAAATACCAGTGCTGGGTTATGTACGGCCGCTATTTCATGTGGAATTTCTCCGGCAAACAGAATGACCTGCAAGGTTTCGGCAATTACAGGGACGGGAATGCCATCACAGGCATTTCTTTCATCGATAATTTATTCCTCAGCGACCAAAGCAAGCTGCCCGACACCATCCATAAGAATAACAAGTCCTACAACAGGATGTACATGCTGCCCTTTATCCTCGGTCTTCTCGGACTGGTCTTCCAGTACCTGCGAAGCACAAGGGACTTCTGGGTTACGGGACTGCTGTTCTTCTTCACCGGCTTTGCCATCGTCATCTATCTCAACCAGGCGGGATACCAGCCGCGGGAAAGGGATTATGCCTATGCAGGTTCCTGCTATGCCTTTGCCATCTGGATCGGGCTGGGCGTCATCTGGGTAAAAGAGCTCCTTGAAAAATATGCGCTCAAAGGCAAGGCCTCCATGGCAAACTATGCCGCCGCTGGTCTTTGTTTTCTGGCAGTCCCCGTCCTCATGGGAAGCCAGGAGTGGGATGACCATGACCGCAGCAAAAAAACGCTGGCAAGGGATATCGGCAAGGATTACCTGGAAAGCTGTCCGCCCAATGCCATTCTCATCTCCTTTGGCGATAATGATACTTATCCTCTCTGGTACGCACAGGAAGTGGAAGGCATCCGCCCCGACGTCAGGGTCATGAACTATTCCCTGCTGGGAACGGATTGGTATATCAACCAGCTGCGGTATAAGGTCAACGAAAGTGCGCCCGCCGACGTGCTGTTCACACCTGAGCAGATACAGGGCAACACCCGCGATGCCGTCCCTGTAAGCAGCCTGCCTGGTTTTGATCAGAATAAGTACTATGACCTTTACGATATCCTGAAGAATGTGGTGGGCAGCAACGACCCCAAATACACCACCCAGACGGAAGATGGAGAAACCTATAATTTCATGCCGGTGCATAAGCTGTCCGTACCGGTGGATATCAATCTCGTGCGTAAGAACGGAACGGTCAACCCGAACGATAGTGTCGTATCCGAACTGCACCTGGACATCTCCAAGGACAAGAACTACCTGTTCAAGAACGAATTGGCGATACTGGCCCTGATAGCCGCCAATAAATGGCAGCGACCCTTGTGCTTCAACTCCACCTACGAGCTGGAAAGCCTGGGATTGGGCAAGTATATCCGCCAGGATGGCCTGGCAGGAAGACTGGTGCCCGTGGAAGGCAACCCCAACGGGACCTTTTACAACAACGAAACGGCC
>DASZVM010000957.1:0-4019 GCA_035547295.1 Puia sp.
TTTTCAATTGTTATATGGGGCCCTGATGGCGGGTAACAAGGCGGCTGCCGTGGCGCCCACCTGGCCCACGATCAACGGGGACTGGATACCTTCCCGTCTGTTCAGCCACCGGCCGTTGCTGCAGGACATCATCGGCAATACGATCACCGTACATTTTATTCACCGCGGCATCGCCTATCTGCTGCTGCTGCTCGTGGCGATATGGACCGTCATGGCCTTCCGGTTGTCCCCCACGCCTGTCTCATTCCGTAAGGTCCGCCGGCTCCCCCTGCTGCTGATCATGGTCCAGATCATCCTGGGTATCACCAGCCTGCTGACCAGCCCGGGTATCATACCCAACCGATGGGTGGCTTTTGACTGGCTGGCCCAGCTGCATCAGATCACAGGACTGCTTTTTTTACTGACAATAGTAGGGATGTTGTACCTTGTGAGACCTGTAAGACATTCTGTAACCGTATGATGCGTACGCTCAAATCGATCTACCATTTCTTCCCTGTACAACTGTTGCTGCTGCATATAAAGAAATTCCAGGTGCTGCTGGTCTTCTGGCTGATACTCTTCAGCACGCTGAGTCATGGTTTTATGAAGAGCTATGGCGCGGACGCCCTTTTCCTTTCTCCCGAATACCTGGGGGAGGTAAGCGCTATGAGCTTTGGCATCGTGGGCGCGGCTACGGGCATCTTTATCATGAGCTGGAATATCACTACGTTCATCCTCTTTTGCAGACATTTCCGGTTCCTCGCCACCACCACCAAACCTTTTCTCAAGTATTGTATCAATAATGCCGGTCTGCCCCTGATATTCCTCATATTCTATTGTGTGAAGGCCGTACAGTTCAGCTCCGAAAAAGAGTTGCTGCCTGCCGGCAGGATCCTTTGGCTCAGCCTGGGCTTCCTCCTGGGTTTTGCATTTATCATCACCGTATCGTTATTCTATTTTTTTCGCGCGGACAAGACCATTATCCGGCGGATGACCCCCGTGATCAGCAATCCCAAGCTTTTTAAATCACAATTCCGTAAAGAAGAGGTCAAGCTGAACGAGACCAGGCTAATGAAAGTGCAATGGTATCTGAACTCTTTCCGGACCATCAAAAAGACCCGTGACGTCTCGCACTATAGCAAGGATTTTATAGAAAGCATTTTCAACCGGCATCATATCTCCGCCGTGCTTTCCATCTTTGTGGCCTTTATCTTTTTGATCGTCGTAGGGTTCTTTATGGACAGCCGCTTTTTCCAGCTGCCGGCCGCTGCCAGCATCCTTATCTTTTTTGCCATCCTTATTTCCCTTTCCGGCGCCTTCACCTATTTCCTTCAGAGCTGGAGCGTCCCATTCCTTGCGCTGGTGTTCCTGTTGCTGAACCTCCTCTACCGGTACAACGTCATCGACCCTACCAATAAGGCATATGGGCTGAACTATACGAGGGAGGAGAACAGGCCCCTGTACGACAGGCAGACCCTGCTGCATTTATGTTCCGAAGAAAAGGTGGCTGCCGACAAGGCGAACATGGTGAAGATACTGGATAGGTGGAAGGCCCGTCAGACAGAGGCCAAACCGGTGCTCTTTCTTGTCAATACCAGCGGCGGCGGTAACCGCAGCGCTACCTTTACCATGAGCATCCTCCAGCGGCTGGACAGTCTCAGCGGAGGACAGCTGATGCGAAAGACCTTCCTGATCACCGGCGCTTCGGGAGGGATGCTGGGGGCTGCTTATTTCAGGGAGTTGTCACGCATAAGGAGCGCGGGGGATACCACCATCCACCTGCATGACAGACGCTACGTCGACGATATTTCCGGAGATCTGCTGAATACCTTGTTCTCCTCTTTCGTAGCCCGTGATCTTGCCTCTCCCGCCCAGAAGTTCAAAGTAGGCAATTATGAATATATAAAGGACAGGGGGTATGCATTCGAGCAGAAGCTGGACGCAAATACAAGAGGGGTATTGAACAGACAGCTAAAGGACATCGCCGTTGACGAGGCGGCAGCCAGAATGCCGCTGATGTTCTTCAATCCCGTGATCACCCGCGACAGCAGGGCTATGATCATCAGCAGCCAGCCCGTCAGCTTTTTGATGCGGCCCCGTTATGACAGCAGCAAGCTGCCCAATATGGACCCGGATGCCGTGGATTTCGGCGCCTTGTTTGCGGGGCAGGGACCGGAAAACCTCCGGCTGCTGACGGCTTTGCGGATGAATGCCACTTTTCCTTACGTGCTACCCAATGTCTGGCTGCCAACCGTCCCTGTCATCGACGTCATGGATGCCGGCTTCCGGGATAATTTCGGGGAAATGAATACCATCCGTTTTTTGAATGCTTTCCGGGAATGGATCCGGGAGAACACCAGCGGGGTAGTGCTGCTGCAGATACGGGATCGTAAGACAGGCGGCTGGGAGAATCCCTATGAGTCCGTGAACGTGACGGAGATCGTCACCAAGCCGCTGCTGTTGCTGCAGGATAATTGGTACAAGATGCAGGAATATAACCAGGACGACCTGCTGAGCCTTGCTCAGAATGGCCTGGGATTCCCATTCCACAAGCTGGTGTTCCAATATGCGCCCAAGTCCGAAGATGCGGGTGCCGCGCTCAATTTCCATCTCACTACGCAGGAGAAGCTGAATATCATTAGCAGCCTGGATAACCAGGAGAATCAAAAGACGTTCAGACAGTTCAGGAAGTATGCGGCTGAGGGGTCTGATTGATAATTTATAGCCATGGCAAAAAATAGATTACTACGGATGGACAACGTCCTTATCGTCGTCGACGACCTTGAAGCCGTGAAATCCTTTTTTCTCCAGCTTGGATTCGGGTTGGAGGGTGAGACGATCGTCGAGGGCCCCTCGGTAGATCGTCTCATCGGTCTTCAGAATGTCCGGGCTACCCTCGCATTTATGCGTACGCCGGACGGCCATGGACGGATCGAGCTGGACAAATTTCATACGCCGGCTGCGATCAGAACCGGAGCCGAGAGGGCTCAGGTGAATGAACTCGGGCTCCGCCGCATCATGTTGGCTGTAGATGACATCGATGAAATGGTCGCGCGCATGCTTTCCCATGGAGCTGAACTGGTGGGCGAAGTGGTGCAATATGGGGACACATACCGGCTCGCCTATGTCCGTGGTCCCGAAGGCATCATCATCGGGTTGAGCGAGCAGCTTAAGTAGACGAAGGGGTTGCTGTGCGTAAACTCCTAAACTGGCTTCTCATGAAAGAACCCCAGACCGCAATCCTATTGCTGTTGTGTTCCCTCTCTTTCTCCTGTTTTGCTCGATGAACTCCAAAACGATGTGAAAAAGTTCCATCCGCTGTAATTACCGGAATGAAATAATTTTATTCACTGGTATCACAACCTGTGATACCTAAAAAACCTATCATATGGCAAAGTCAATTAAATCAATAGCAATAGCAGAAGAAGCGATCATCAGCAAAATTAACCTCCAGACCGTCCGGCGTAATGAAAGAAGGTTCCCCGACGACTTTATGTTCCAGTTGACGGCAGAGGAACTGAACGATTGGAAATCACAAATTGTGATATCCAATAGGGAGAAACTAGGGCTCCGCAAACCGCCGTTGGCCTTTACAGAACAAGGTGTAGCCATGTTATCCAGTGTATTGAACAGCCAAACGGCCATTGAAGTAAATATCCAGATCATACGCATATTTACCAGGATGCGGGAGATGCTGTTAACGCATAAAGATATCTTAGTGAAGTTGGAACAGGTGGAAAAGCAACTGCTTCAACAAGACGCCAGAATGAACAAGCATGAAGAAGATATACAAATGATCTTCGAAGCATTAAAAGAGTTATTGAATCCACCCATCGAGCCCCGGCCTCGTATCGGCTTCCGCCGGCAGGACGAGGAAGAATAACAACAAATCACAGCAGGCGCCTGTCTGTTTATGCTCCTTCCTGCAATAGCGGGGAAGGAGCTTTTTATCGTCACATACTACCTGTTTATCCAGCCAAAACATCCGACCGTCCTTGCGGCATACACACCCGGATGATTTTTCTTTTTAGTAAGGTTCA
>DASZVM010000958.1:0-3556 GCA_035547295.1 Puia sp.
GGAAGCGGAGATCGTAAAGGATGTAGAGGATACGGAGATCTCCTGGCAATCGGCGCCGGGTGCCTCTATCGAGAATGCAGGGAAGATCAATTTTTCGGATGCGCCTTCCGGGGCAACGCGCATCGACGTGATGATCTCTTACCGGGCGCCCATGGGTGTCATGGGTGAAAGAATGTCCCGTTTGCTTACGCCCGTATTCAGGGAAATGATCGAAAAGGATATTCAGGGGTTCAAATATTTTATGGAGGATTATATAAGGGAGAAAATATAGCGGACTTATTTTGAGTCTATAAAGTCCCTCAGTTTTTCCAGCAGCCTGGTCTTATGGGCCAGTCTTTCCTCTTCCCAGCGCTGTTGCAACTGCTCAGCGGCCTGCCGCGCTTCCGGCTGGTGTTCCTGTTGTATATAGGCGGTAAGCAACGTGAGGGCGATGCGTTTGTCGTTGAATTGTCCGCATTCCTCGCCCAATTCCTTCAAGGTCTCCGGTGTCTTGTCATCTTCATCCGCACAGTCATTCTTTTTTCCCCAGTCATACACGAAATACATGTCCTTCAGCTCTTTCCGTATATCATGGAGATCGTCGTCCGCCGGAGCGGGCAGGTAAACGATGGATTCTATCTTTCCCACTCTTTTATTGAAGAAGGACCGAAGCCTGCGTGCAGTGGGTTTCTTTAACGCGGGTTTCTGTATGGATTCCTGCAGGTGCCGGATCACGGCGGGGTCATAGTTATCATCCCACAGCTGCCGGCACCTGCCCGCATTATCGCGCAACCAGGTGGTGAAGGCCGGGATCTCCTCTTTTTTTTCTTCCATACTTTTCAGCAGCACCTGGATGTCCCGCAGCTCGCCGGAAATATGGTATATTTCTTTAAAAGAAGGGGTCAAAGGTTTTTTATCGTCGCCCAGCCAGTGGAAGAAGGCCCGCAGCTTTTTTACGTGCGTCCGGAATGTATGTACGTCGTCCTCGTCAAAAAAGACGGAGACAGACACGCTTTGCCGGATGCCTCTCCCGTGCTTCCTGATGCTGCGGTATACTTTTTTCCTGTGCATAGGGAACCGGTCGCAATTATGATACCAGTGTGTTGAGGGTTTCCAGATTTGTCACGGCATCCCCGATGGTGTTGTTGAAATAGGCGTAGACATCTTTTCCCTGGCGCAGCCAGCTTTTTATCCTTTCTGCGTATTCTTCCAGGTGAGCATGCGTGTAGGTGCCTTTATAGTCGCCCCGGATACCGTGGAACCGGACGTAAATAAAACCGGCTTTTCCCCTGGGGATATGACTGGCGGATGCGGGCATGTCGTGTAATACTAATGTGGCCCCAAAACTGTCCAGGAGGTCATAGGTTTCCTGTCTGTACCAGGACCTGTCACGGAATTCCACGGCTATTCGCCAGGTGGGGTCGGCGTCCGGGGTTTGCACCAGTGTCAGCATTTTTTCCAGCTGTCCGAGCTTGTTCCAGGCCACGCTGGGGGGAAGCTGGATAAGAAGGCAGCCTTTTTTGCTGTCGAGACTGGCCGCGGCCTTCATGAACAGGGCGATATCGGCTGGATTGAAGGCAAATCCCCTGGCGTGGGTGATCTCCCGCCATAACTTGACGGTGAATTGGAAGTCCCGGGGGACGAGGTGGGTCCATTTTGTAAAGGTGACAGGCATGGGTACCTTATAGAAGCTGCTGTTGATCTCGATGGAGTTAAATAAGGTAGCGTAATACGTGAGCCGGTGTTTTTGTCTGTGCTCGGGCGGGAAGGCCTGTTTGTTGGGTTCGCGGAGGATGAGCCCGCTGGTCCCAGATCTGAAAGTTCCATGGTTATCCGGCATAGCTATGGTCTTGGGGCGAATGATGCAAATTAAATACCAGGGGTGCCGGGGCAAAAAGTGGTAAATTACGGAAAAATATGAGGATGAGAAGAGACCTGAAGGATCGGGAGGATATCAAAGTATTGATCGATGCTTTTTATACCAGGGTGCGTCAGGATGAGCTGATCGGACCTATTTTCAATGAGGTGGCCAAAGTGGATTGGGAGCACCACTTACCTGTTATGTATGATTTTTGGGAAGGGGTGCTTTTTCAAAAGGGGAATTATTCGGGCAACCCTATGCGCATACACAAACAATTGAATGAAAAATTCCCGTTGGAGCAGGAGCATTTTGACCGGTGGCTGCAGATCTTCAGGGAGACGCTGGCCGGACATTTCGAGGGACCTGTTGCCGAGCAGGCAAGACAGAGGGCTTTATCCATTGCGACGATGATCAGGATCAAGACAAGGCAGGGTTAGACTTCAGACTGACCCTGCTGGGTTTTCTCTTTTGTCTGATCGCTCTTCAGGGTAAAGGGAAAGATAATGCATATAAAGAGACCCGTACAGATATTTCCCATGGTGGCGTTGAAAAGGACCATGTAGACGGGACCGCGTGACCTGTCAGGCACCGCATTGACGGGTTCGCCTGTCAGTACTTTACCGGGAGTTCCGGAATGGTATAGACCGGGGATCATAATAGACAGCAGCAGTATGCAGATGAGGCAGCTGATGATAATTCCCAGTACGGTGACGATCACGCCGGCAAGCACCAGGGAGGTGGAGCTGGCACTGCTTTTCTGCTGACGGTTGAACAATACAAGGGTAACGGCGACCACGACCATGAAGAGGGCATTGCCGAGGTACAGCAGCCAGGATTGAGACCATGTGATGTCTTTTAGAAAAAAGAACACGGGGATACAGAACAGGATGGCAGCTATTATCCCATATTTCAAATATTTTTTCCAGTGGAGACCTTTTAGCATAGGAAATGTATTGACAGGAAGGCAGCAATTGTCACGCCATGGAATAGCAGCCTTCTAATCTTTCCCCTTAGGCTAATCGTACAGGTAAATATGTAGCTACTCCCTTTTTATCACTAGCAAATAGAATTTAAGCCTTAACTTTTCTACAGGATTCCCTGCATACGCACCGCGTATTGCCTATATCCCATTAAGATCACCCTCTCTGAGACCATAAAAGGAAATGGTCGTTTGCCAATAAAATTTATTGTTATTCATCATTAAACCTCGTCTTATGCGTTTCAAAGATGCCGGTCTGCTATTGCAGATGACGGCTTACATTGACAATAATCTCCATCGTAACCTACCCATTGCCGTACTTTGCAAGGAATTTAATACCAATAAGACATCCCTTCAGGAGTATTTCCGTGCGCATAGTGGTTTATCCCTACATGCTTTTCTGTTACAGAGCCGGATGGAAAAGGCAGAGTTTTTGCTGCGTCAGACGGACGATACGGTGAAGTACATCGCTATACAATGCGGGTATAAGAAGGTGCATAGCTTTAATAAAGCGTTCAAAGGATATTGGAGGCTGTCACCGGGGGCATACAGGAAATATAATCTTACTGCGGCCGGCTTGCAGTGGCAAACGTACGAGGTGCGGTCGAAAGTAACACAAATGCTGCCGAAAGTTACATTTCCAAATTTGGAAAGAGGGTATGCATCGGCGTAACTTTTCGTCGAAATCAGAACAATGAACCAACAGAAACGAAAGTTGATCGTAGATTGCTGTGTAT
>DASZVM010000959.1:0-7430 GCA_035547295.1 Puia sp.
TGCTTTTCAGCACAGGGCTGTAAAAGCGGGGCTCAATATACTGCTGACGGATCATTCCAACCTGTTCACCCGGGACTGGTGGCTTCCCAGCGGCGATCTGCGGGATGCTCCCGGGAGCTACAGACGCGCCGATGTCATTGTCGTCACCAAGTGCCCCGAGGACCTTTCCGAGGACGAGCGACGGGCCACAGTCATAGAGATAAACCCCCTGGAGCATCAGCAGGTGTTCTTCTCTTCCATCCAATATGGTTTGCCCTATCACATTATCAAGGGCAACACGATGACGATCACCAGCAGGATGGAGGTGCTGCTGGTTACAGGCATTGCCAACCCTGCTCCCCTGAAGAAATGGCTGAATGAGAAAGCAGGCTCTTATTATGAGCTGGCCTACAGCGATCATCATATTTTTACCATCGACGACCTCAATCATATGATCCGCCGTTTTAGCCATATAGCCGAGCCGAACAAGATCATCCTGACCACGGAGAAGGATGCGGTCCGCCTGATGAAGTTCAGACAGGAGCTGGAGGAATGGCCTTTTTACGTGATGCCGATAGAACCGCGGTTTTTGTTCGGGGAACAGCCGCGTTTTACTGATTTAATCGCTAAATTCATTACGGATTTCAGGCCCTCCGTACAGGCTGGCGTGGATGCTTAAATAGAATGTTATGAAGACGAAAAAGAAAAAGAAGAAAAGGCCGGGTGAGCAGTCCCATAATTTATTGACAGGCCGGCTGGACGTCACCCGTTCAGGAATGGGTTTTGTCATTGTCGAAGGACGGGAGCAGGATGTGCTTGTGCGCCCTTCGGATTTTAATACCGCCCTGCATGGGGATACAGTACGGGTGCGGGTAACCGGCAGCCCTAATCGCAGCGGCCGTCAGCAGGGAGAGGTGGTCGAGGTGGCCGACAGGAAACAGATGGAATTCCTCGGTCATGTCGAGCTAAGCCAGTCCTTTGCCTTTTTTATCGCAGAGACGGACAAGCCCATGCCCGATATCTATATCCCTCTTTCCAGGTTGAACGGCGCCGTAAACAATGACAGGGTCATCGTTCGTATCGTGGAATGGGAGAAGAATAAGAAGCCGCAGGGAGAGGTGATCCAGGTCATGGATAAGGAGGATGAGAATGACAAGGCCATGAAGGAGATACTCCTGGAGAACGGCTTCCCCATCTTCTTCCCCGAAAATGTGATGGAAGAGTCCCAGCGACTGCCGGATATCATCGCCTCTTCGGAGATCGGTCTTCGAAAGGATGTACGCGATATCCTCACTTTTACCATCGACCCGGTGGATGCCAGGGATTTCGATGACGCCATTTCCATCCGCCCGCTGAAGAACGGTTATTGGGAGATAGGCGTCCATATCGCCGACGTAAGTCACTATGTCGGGCCGGAAACGGCCCTCGATAAGGAAGCTTATACCCGGGCCACGTCGGTGTATTTGCCGGACAGGGTCAATCCCATGCTGCCGGAGAGGATCTCCAACGAGCTGTGTTCCCTTCGCCCTCACGAGGATAAGCTCACTTTTTCCACCATTTTCCAGATGACGCCCAAGGGAGAGGTCAAGCACCATTGGATCGGCAAGACCGTCATCCATTCCGATCACCGGTTCACCTACGAAGAAGTGCAGGAGATCATCCAGCAGAAGGAGGGACTGTATCAACAAGAAATTGAATTGCTGAACGATATTGCTCAAAAGCTTAGAAAACAGCGATTTAAAAAGGGAGCCATCAATTTTTCCTCAACCGAGGTCCGCTTTAAGCTGGACGAAAAGGGCAAACCCATCGGTATCATGGTAAAGGAAAGCAAGGAGGCGCATCAACTGGTGGAAGAGTTCATGCTGCTGGCCAATCGTACGGTGGCTGAAAATGTGGGAAAGATCAAGGTGAATAAAAAAGCCATTCCTTTCCCTTACCGGGTGCATGATACGCCGGACAAGGAAAAACTGCTGCCCTTTGCCGAGTTTGCCAAAAAGTATGGACACCAGTTCGATATGAAGTCGCCCCAGGCGATAGCTGCCAGCTTCAACCAGATGTTGAAGGATGTACAGGGCCGGCCGGAGCAGCATGTGCTGGAGCAATTGGGTATCCGCACCATGGCTAAAGCTGTTTATACCACGGAGAACATCGGCCATTATGGACTTGGTTTTGAGCATTACTGTCATTTTACCTCGCCTATTAGAAGATATCCTGATATATTAGTCCACAGGATTTTACATGAGGTGCTTCAAAATAAAATTGAAATAGATAAAAAGCTGGAGGCAAAGTGTAAGCATTCCAGCGAACGTGAGCGGGCAGCCATGGAGAGTGAAAGGACGGCCAATAAATACAAGCAGGTAGAATATATGCAGGGTTTTCTGGGAGAGGAGTTCGAAGGGGTCATCAGCGGGGTGGCGTCCTTTGGTTTTTGGGTGGAGACGGTAGAGCATAAGTGCGAAGGACTGGTCAGCATCAACAGCCTCCTGGAGTACGATGATTTCCGGCATGTGGAAAGCGACTACAGCCTGGTGGGAAGACGCAGCGGACGGCAATTCCGTATGGGCGATAAGGTGACCATCAAGGTAGTTGCAGCCAACCTGGCCAAACGTCAGCTGGACTATGAATGGGTGATCAGCACAGGGGTAAAGGAGGAAGGAGGGACAAAAGAAAAGCCAAAAGAAAAGAAACCAAGAAAGAAAAAGAAATAGCCGTACATGCACAGTTTTGAATATCTATCAGCAGAATTCTCAGTCCGGTTCCAAACGCAGCATTTCCCCCCGCATCCCGCCAGCCTGTATGAGCCGGCCAATTATTTTTTAGGCATCGGTGGAAAAAGGATCCGGCCTGTCCTTTGTCTGATGGGCAACGAGCTCTTCGGAGAGATAGACCCCGATGCCTGGCACCTTGCTGCCAGCATCGAGCTGTTCCATAATTTCACGCTCATACATGACGATATCATGGACAAAGCGCCCCTGCGGCGGGGCAAGCCCACGGTACATGAGAAATACGGCGCTTCCACGGCTTTGCTTACGGGTGATGTAATGATGGTAGTGGCCTATGATTATCTCAGCAGGATCCAGGCGCAGCACATACGGCCCATCATGCATATCTACAACCAGACGGCCAGGGAAGTCTGTGAAGGACAGCAATTGGACATGGATTTCGAACGTATGGACAGGGTGGGCCTGTCCGAATATCAAAAGATGATAGGGTTGAAGACCTCCGTCCTTTTAGCCGCCAGTCTTCGTATCGGGGCTATCCTGGGCGGCGCGGGACTGGGCAACCAACAGCATCTCTATGATTTTGGCAAGAACCTGGGACTGGCGTTCCAGGTGCAGGACGACTACCTGGACGCTTTTGGCGACCCCGCAAAATTTGGCAAACAGGTGGGCGGTGATATTGTTGCCGGGAAAAAGACCTTCCTCCTTATCAAGACCCTCGAGCTGGCTACGGACGCCCAGCGCAAAGAGATCGATGATCTTCGACGGGCAGATGACGCCGGGAAGATCAACGGCATGCTGCGGATCTTTAAGGCATGCGGCGTCGACACCTGGGCACGCGAGCTAAAAGAACAATACATGCAGACAGCTTATCAGCACCTGGAGGACATTGCCGTCCTTTCCCGTCGTAAAGAGCCGTTGCGGCAGCTGGCAGCCTTTCTCGTGCAAAGAGAATACTAAGCATTCAGCAAACGGCTTAGCATCACTTCGGTGATGCCTAAATAGGAAGCTATGTATTTACCCGGCACTTTTCCCCACAGGTGGGGGAATTGCCTGATAAACCAGGACAGTCTTTCCGGAGATTGCTGCATCCACATAGCCTGCATTTTCTGTTGAGAGAGGAACAGGTGCTGTTGCGTTACTGCCCTTTCCAGCATGCCGAACAGGGGAAAATCACTACAGATGCATTCAAGGCCGGTATAGCTGAGACAGGTGACAACGGCGTCTTCCAGGACCTCTATGTATTCCGTTGCGGGCTGCTGCCGCAGGAAGCTCTCCGCCGACCAGCAGAAATCGCCCTCCTGTGCAAACCATGAAGATATTTCTTTACCTCCTTTATAATAGAAGCATCGCAGCATGCCTGATTCCACAAAATAGATGTTCCGGCAGACCTCGCCTGTTCTCAGCAGGAAAGTATGCCGGCGAAAACGCCTGAGCTGTCCATATTCGAGATAATGATCGTTCAGTTCGGGTGAAAGCGCCGATGTGCAATATTTTATGGGTATGTTCATGACCGGGAAATTTAAGACGTGACAAAGGATGACGGCTTAGTCCCGGGAATGGATACGAATTACCTGGCCAGCTAATTTACAAATTAACTTTTTTTTTCCTTATTTTACCAGCTTAATCAAACAAATTGGATGTCTAACTCACTATTCCGTAGAAAATCGCTGGAAAAGATACAAAAAGATGCGGCAGAAGGGATCACGGATGGTCATGGCAGCGGAGGATTAAAAAAAGTTCTCAATGTACGCGATCTCACTTTTATGGGGATCGCGGCCGTTGTTGGGGCAGGCATTTTTTCCACCATCGGCACAGCAGCCTATAACGGGGGCCCCGGGATCTCGCTGCTGTTTATCCTGACAGCCGTGACATGCGGGTTTTCCGCCCTGTGCTATGCCGAGTTCGCCAGCCGCATACCCATCGCAGGCAGCGCCTATACATATGCGTACGTATCCTTCGGCGAGCTGGTTGCCTGGATCATCGGCTGGGCGCTGATACTGGAGTATGCCATCGGTAATATCGTTGTGGCCATTTCATGGAGCGGCTATTTCAACAACCTCCTGGAGGCCTTTAACATCCACCTGCCCGGCTGGCTGATCACCGACCCCAGCACGGCTAAAACCGCCTGGCTGGACGCACAGCAGACCCTTGCCGCGCACCGGCCGCTCACCGACATGCAGCAGGCTGCCGTCACCGCCTGGAATTCGGCGCCCCTGATGGGAGGCAAACATATCTTTGTCAACCTGCCTGCCTTTTTCATCGTCTGCATCATCGCCTATATCACCTACATCGGTATCTCGGAAAGCAAAAAGACCACCAATTTCATGGTGATGTTCAAGATCGCCGTCATCATCCTGGTGATCATTCTGGGAGGTTTTTTTGTAAAGACCAGCAACTGGCATCCGTTTCTTCCCAATGGGTTTGGCGGCGTTCTGCAGGGCGTATCCGCTGTCTTTTATGCCTACATCGGTTTTGATGCCATATCCACTACGGCGGAGGAATGTACCAACGCTCAGCGTGACCTCCCCAAAGGGATGCTGTATTCCCTGCTGATCTGTACGGTCCTTTATATACTCATTGCCCTGGTGCTGACGGGGATGGTGAATTTTTCCGAACTGAATGTCACAGATCCCCTGGCGTATGTCTTTAACAGGGTGCACCAGAAATGGATCGGCTATTTTATTTCCGTGAGCGCGGTGGTGGCCACTACCAGCGTGCTGCTGGTATTCCAGCTGGGCCAGCCACGCATCTGGATGAGCATGAGCCGGGACGGGCTGCTGCCCAAGGCCTTTGGGAAGATACATCCCAAATACAAAACTCCCTGGTTCTCCACCATTATCACCGGATTGCTGGTGGCCATACCCACTTTGTTCATGGAAAGTTCGCTGATGACAGAGCTTACCAGCATCGGGACCCTTTTTGCCTTTGTACTGGTTTCCGGTGGCGTGATCCTGCTGCCCCGCATGCAGGGACAGGGAAAAAGAAGCTTCCGGCTGCCGTATATCAACGGACAATGGGTCGTGCTGGTGCTATACCTGCTGTTCCTCTATCTTTTTCACCGGCGGCTGCAGGATGCGCTGCAACATCTTGGCAGCGCGGGGCTGCAGGAAGCGCTTTTCCTGGTGTATACGTTGCTTGCCTGCGTTCTGGCCATCTTTACTTTTGTAAGGAAGTATTCCCTGATACCGGTGCTGGGCGTCCTTTTTTGCGCCTACCTGCTCATAGAGATCCGGGCAAAGGCATGGGAATGGTTCTTTGGCTGGATGGCTATCGGATTGGTGATCTATTTCCTCTACGGCTATCGTCAAAGCCGCCTCAAAAAGTCTTAATTTTGCACGTATGAAATTCGAGGTAGGCGACAAGGTTGTCATTCAGCATTCCAACGACGAAGGAGAGGTGATAGAGATCATCAACGACAAAATGGTGCTCGTGGATGTGCGGGGCGTCCGTTTCCCCGCTTACACCGATCAGCTGGATTTTCCCTATTTTAAACGGTTCTCTCAAAAACAGGCTCCTCCTCCTGAAAAGAAGCCTAAGCAGTATATCGATCAGCTGCCTCCCGAGAAGCCGCAATCAAGCCAGAAAAAAGAACGCATCGCCAAACTGACCGAAGGGGTATGGCTGACCTTCTTACCCGTATTCGACCATGACGAGTTTGGGGACGATGTGGTAGAAAGTTTAAAGATCCACCTGGCGAACAATACTACCGCGGGGTATCATTTTTCCTATCAGCTGAACTATTTTGGGAAGACCGAATTCGATCTGGCGGGCCAGATCCACCCTTTCCAGGACTTCTATCTGCACGATATCCCTTTTTCCAACCTGAACGATAATCCCGTCTTTGAGTGCGACTTCTCTCTTCTCACACCGGACAAAGGGAAAGTAGAGCATTATGAGGCTTCATTGAAGCTACGCGCCAAACAGGTGTTCAGCCGTATCGAGGAAATAAAGAAGAAGGGAGAGGCGACCTTTTCTTTTAAGCTTTTCGACAGCTATCCTTTCCGCGAGGTGGAGGAGACAACGCCTGTCACCCTCAATACGGGCATTTTTGCCGGCTCGAATTTCCGGGTCTATGAAGCATCGAAGGCACGCCAGCACCTGGAGTCTGCCCGATCCGAGCTTGATCTGCATATCGAAAAACTGACAGACAAGTGGGAAGCCCTGGATAATTTCGAAATACTCACGCTGCAGCTGCAGACCTTTGAGAAATACTTCGATCTGGCCCTGGCCCATCATCTGCCTTCGATGATCGTCATCCATGGGGTGGGCAGCGGCAGGCTACGGGATGAGATACATGAACTCCTCCGGACCAAGCGGAAAGTGAAAAGCTTTGTCAACCGTTATGATCCCCGTTATGGCTATGGGGCTACCGAGATATTCTTCCAATATTAAATCATAAAACGATCTATGCAACGCAAACATTTTATCCGGCATTCAATGCTTGCCGGCGCCTCAGTGCTGACAGGCGCCGCCGTATCAGCCAGGCAGAACAAAACTTCCGCAGCTGGCAAGCCTTTCAACCTCAATTACGGTATCCATGACGGTATGTTCCGCAACAGCGCGGGCACGGACTTTATCGATCAGATAAAGTTTGCCTATGACCAGGGTTTTCGCAGCATTGAAGACAACGGCATGGCCCGCAGACCGCCCGAACAGCAGCAAAAAATAGGGGAGACGCTTGCGAAGCTGGGCATGTCCATGGGGGTGTTTGTGCTGGACAAGGGGGGG
>DASZVM010000960.1:0-13465 GCA_035547295.1 Puia sp.
ATATGGGTCGCTGCATATTTTCCGTTATTGTCTACGAGATTCACTTGGGTAAAGTCCCGGAGATCCTTGTTGGTTACATTCGATTTCCGGCAGCCAAGGGTCAGGACTACTGCGGCAATAAGATACGCGTTAAGTTTGTTCATACAGCAAATTTTTAGGTTAACGATAAAAGAAGCTACGGGGGGTAGGGGATGCGCAGTTCTCAACAGGCAAATAGACTGAACGGGCGATTCCCAACAGGGGTTGCCGGGGATTATTGGCAAAATTTTAAAGGTTAATATTATACAATACAAAATGCCTATTTTTATACCCGCTATACCCTTTCCCTTAAGCCAACGATTGCGATGATTGATCCGGAAAATACAAGCGAAGAGGCGATACTCACTTTACTCGCGGATGGTAATGAGGATGCGTTTCGTCATATCTTTTCCAAATATGCCGGCAGGATCTATCAGGTAGCGCTTGGGTATCTCAGGTCCGGTACACTGGCCGAGGAGGTCGTCCAGGACGTTTTCATAAAAATATGGACAGGTCGTGCTCAGCTCCGCCAGGTCCATCACTTCGAAGGCTGGCTGTTTATCATGAGCAGGAACCATATACTCAATTACCTCGAAAAGCTGGCCACCGAACGAAAAGCCCTCCACTCATTGAGCCTCTCACTACCCGCTTCGGAAGAAACCACGGATCACAGACTGGCTAACCGTCAATACGAAGACCTTCTCCGCGAAGCCGTCGTCACCCTCTCTCCCATGCAAAAGGACATCTACCGGATGGCCCGTGAAGAACAGCTGACCTATGATCAGATTGGCCGGAGACTGGGCATTTCAGCCCTTACGGTAAAGACCCACATGAGCCGCGCCCTGCGTCATATCCGGCACTTCTTCCGCGCTTATGGGGAGCCCCTGCGTCTTTTTATCTCGCTGTTCATCCGTTGAGGATGAATTCTTTTCCCGGACTTGTACTCCGGCCTCCCTGTTCACCTGTCTTTATACCGTATGCATACCCCGGAATACTTCCAGCAACTGCTAAAAGGCCACTTAGAAGGCACCCTCTCACCCGGGGAAGAGTCCGTTTTTATGGAAGCCGTACGCTCGGGCAATTACCGGGATATCCTGAGAAATGACATTCTTTCAAGGCTGGAAGAGCATTCGCCCCTGCAAACAGACCTATCCCACCAAACTCAGGAACGTATCATTCAACATATACTTGGTTCAGAGGCCCTGTCCCCGGAAAAGTCTCATTTCGAAGCCCCGGCACCCATAATACCCGTCTCCCGTAACAGACGCCGCCGTTGGACCATAGCGGCCGCCGCAGCCATCATCGTCATCACAGGCACCGCCCTTCTCTATCGTCATAATACTTCCACGGACAGCCGCACACAGACAGCACATGCCGGCATCGTCAATACTACTTCGGAAATAAAAAACCTCCACCTGGAAGATGGCAGCATCATCGAGCTGGCTCCCGGCGCCCATCTTTCCTACCCCGCTCATTTCACGGGCGCCTCCAGGACCGTACAGCTGGAAGGAAATGCCTTCTTTAAGATCGCCACCGACCCCCGGCGCCCGTTCTATGTCTATTGCAGGGACATCGTTACCCATGTGCTGGGCACCAGCTTCCATATCTCTTCTCAAAAGGACAATATGCTAAAAATAGCCGTCCGTACCGGTAAAGTGGAGATCAGCAGGTCAGGGGAAGGACAGCATCCGGGGATCGTGCTTATCCCCAATCAGCAGCTGGTATATACGCAGGATGACCCTGACCCGCAGCCCAGGCTGGTAGACACGCCGATGGTGCTCACGGACAATCCCGACGACAGGACCTTTGTCGCAGGAGAAACCTTCAGGTTCAAAGCCGCATCGCTGAACGATATATCCAGACTGGTAAAAGAAAAATATGGGATCGGGATCATTTTGGAAAAGCCTGCCCTGGGGAAAAAACTTTTTACAGGCGATCTTAGCAACCAGCCGCTGAACATAGCCTTGAAGTTCATCTGTCTTTCTGTAGGCGCAAGCTATGAGATAAAAGGAACAAAAATATTTCTCAATACTTACAAATAAATATAAAAGCCATATGACATACACCCACATCAGCACATAAACAATATAAAAAGGCGTCAAGGCCTGTAAAAAAAGAGCCGGTAATGTAGGGCATTACCGGCTTCAAACCTTTGCAGGCTTTATTTTGTCCACCGTATGCATGGTCGAACAAAACTGTTTAAAGTTATAAAAAAAACGTTTTATTTCTTTAACAGGCTTGTAATGAGAATTTCCATGCCCCAAAACTTACTGCTTTGCCTGCTGCTGCTGATAGCCTCGGCACACTGTACCGCACAGACATTATTGGATAGGAAGGTATCCATAGTGGCTGTCGATAAGCCCGTCAGCGAGGTCATCAGGATGCTGGGAGAGCAGACGGGTATTGATTTTTATTACAGTCCTGATGCTATCCATGCCGACAGAAGAATATCTCTTTCGGTAAAGGATAAAACCCTGAGAGAGCTACTGTCCGCCGATTTTGCAAACGCTCATATTCAGTACCGGATACTGGAGGATAAGATATTGCTCACGCCTGAAGAGGATACCCGTTCCCTTCAGGCCGCCGGCACCGTCACGGATGAGAAGCGCACGCCCATTGCAGGAGCCAGCATCATCCTGAAAGACACCCGTTCCGGGACCACCACGGATGCTGCGGGTCATTTCAATCTGCCTTTTAAAAAGGAAGGCCCCGTATCCCTGATCATCAGTTGCATCGGCTATCGCACCAGGGAAATCCCTTTCACCGGGGCTCCCCTGCAGATCACATTACCTCCGGACCTTCCCGGCAGCTATGACACGATGGTCGTCATCGGCTACGGCAGCTCGCAACGCAGGGCCCTGACCACTTCGATGGGCAGCATCACCGCGGCCCAGCTTACGGAAAGACCCACGGCTGTCAATATCCTGCAAGGCATGCAGGGGAAGGTCGCAGGCGTCAGTGTAATGAATAATTCCGGGAGACCCGGCGGCAGCCCTTCCGTCATCATCCGCGGGTCCGGCTCGATCAACGCCTCCAGCGATCCGCTGTACGTTGTAGATGGCATCGTAGGCGCCGATCCTACCCTGCTGGACCCAAATATCGTCGAATCCATGGACGTCCTGAAAGATGCGGCCGCTACATCCATATACGGGGCAAGAGGCGCCAACGGCGTTGTCATCATCACCACCCGGCATGGCCGCAAAGGCGTTAACGACATCGGCTTTGTGCACACATTAAGCGCCGGGACCCTGCAGCATAAGCTAAAGCTCCTGGATGCGGATGGATCCCTGGAAATGTTCAAAAGGGTCTATGCATACAGCAACGCCCTTCCGCCGAACCTGGACCCCGCAGCCGCCTTCCCCCGCAAAGACGAACTTTTTACACCGGACGGCCGTCCCAGGTATCATACGGACTGGCAAAAAGAAGCCACCCGTGTCGCCCTTTCCAACAACAGCGCATTGAGCTTTTCCACCGGCAGGGAAAACCTGGCCAGTCATCTTACCATCTCCTATAAAGCACAAAGAGGCATCCTGCTCAACAGCGATATGCGGCAGTTGAACCTCTTCGCCAATATCACCTCCGACACCCGCCCATGGCTGCACCTCCAATCCATGCTGAATGCAGGAGGCCGGCAAGGCTCCAATGTGGATGTCAACTTATTTGGTCTCAACGCCATCCGGGAAATGTACGAGTTCCTGCCCTTCCTGCCCGTAAAATATGCGGACGGGTCCTGGTCCAGAAAAGCGGATTATCCCAATACAGAGAACTCCGAAAATCCCGTCAAGCTGCTGAACGATGTGGAAGACCGCACCGGCACCATTTACTGCAATGCCAGCTTCTCGGGGGTCATACATCTGTCTCCCCGGCTGGACCTTACCACCAGCTGGAGCGGACAGCTCAACGCCCTTTACCATAATTATTACAGCGCCAAGGATGTTCTGGGATATTCCCTCGTTCAGAACGGCGTTGCGCAAAAATCCAACGGGACGGTGGGCAGCTGGACCAATGAGGACTATCTTACCTACCGGCTCCGCAACGGGAAACATTCATTGGACCTGGTGGCAGGCACCAGCTGGTATTACACGGTAAACACCTATACGTTCACAGGCTCGGAGAATTTCTTTGACAATTATTTTTCATACAACGATCTCCAGGCCGGCACGGTATACGAACAACCCCAGTCCTCCCGGTCAGACTATCGCTTCAACTCCTATTACGTACGAGCGAACTATCAGTACAACGATCGCTGGTTCCTCGGCACTTCGCTGCGGGTCGACGGCTCCTCCCGTTTTGGGGCCGACAATAAATACGGCTACTTCCCTTCCATCTCCGGCGCCTGGCGCGTCAACAATGATCTTAAGCTCCGCGCCAGCTATGGCATGGTGGGGAATGCAGAGATCCAGAATTACTCTTCTCTCAATCAGCTGGCCACTACACAGGTGATCTTCTCCGGTCAGCCGCAAACAGGCGTCATCCTCGCCCCCAATGCAGGCAACGCCCACCTGAAATGGGAGAAACAGGTGCAGATGGACCTGGGCTTTGATGCCGGTCTTTTTAACGACAGGCTGATGATCACCGGCGACTATTATCATAAGATCACCTCCAATATGCTTTATCAACGACAGCTGCCGGCCTCCAGCGGCTTTATGACCGTTTGGGACAACATCGGTTCTGTACGCAACCAGGGCGTGGAGCTAAGCCTGACTTCCAGGAATATCCGTACACCTCTCTTTAGCTGGATCACGACGCTGAGCTATGCAGCCAACCGAAGTAAGATCCTTGATCTCAATGGGGACATACTCACTACCTGGGCCGGAAGGCTGGAAAAAGGCAGGAGCATGGATGAGTTCTATGGATACATGCGTACCAGGGCATGGGGCACGGACGAAGCGGCCCAGGCGGCGGTTTATGGTAACAAGCCGGGAGATATCCATTGGCTTGATCGTAATAAGGACGGCATCCTGGATGCCAGCGACCAGGCCTATCTGGGACACAAGATGCCCCTGCACGAGCTGAACATCACCAATACCCTTACCCTTGGGGACTTCTCCCTCTATTTTGACTGGCAATGCCTGGCCGGCAACAAGATCATGAACTTCACACGCTATATCACGGCCAGCGAGACCATCCAGACCAACAGCTATAAGTATATACTCAATGCCTGGACGCCTGATCATCAGAACACCATCCAGGGCGCCCTCCGGCTGGGGAACCAACCCAATCAGAATAATACGGACAGCTACAACATCGAAGATGCCGGCTTCTGGCGGCTGCGCACCCTCACCCTTTCCTATATCATGCCTCCCAGGTTCCTCCATCACCTGTCTTTTTCAAAAACGATCGTGTCGTTGACGGCGGAAAATTATCTGCTTTTTACAAAGTACAGCGGCTATGATCCTGAGGTGACGCCTTTTGACGGAACGCTCAACCAGGGCGTGGACGTCTTCCAATACCCAAAGCCCAAAACATTGGCGCTAACCGTTAATCTGACATTCTGATGAAGCGCCTTATACTAATACTTTTCATCACCACCACCCTCGGAAGCTGTAAGAAATTCCTTACGGAGCATCCCAGCGGATTTCTCACCACCTCCGGGTATTATACCACCACTGACCAGGTAAGGGCGGCTGTCAATGGGACATACGCGGGATTGAACAGCCTTTTCAGCAGCAACCTCGGCGTAGCGGAAAGCAACATCTTTCCGCTGGAATATATCACGGGCTATTCGGTGCGCCCCCGGGCATTGTCTGTCGGGGACGAAGGCCATTTTCTCCTGTTGGACAATATCACCAATCAGAACGTTTTTCTGGAACCATTCTGGACGGCCGCCTTCTATCCTTTGGAGAACTGCAACAGCGTCATTGCCAACCTCACTCCTTCCACCGTGGTCACGGGGGACACAAAAAAGGCCTGGCTGGGGGAAGTATATTTCCTTCGTGCCTGGTATTACTTCCAGATCGTAAAGCTTTTTGGCGATGTCCCCTTAAAGACCACGCCCACTACAGACCTGTCCGATATCAAACTGGGAAAAAGTCCGCAGGAAAAGATCTATGAGCAGATCGTCAGCGATCTGCAGACGGCGGAGGATGCGGGTCTTCCCTGGACGGACCCATCAGGTAAGGTGACGCTGGGCGCAGTCAGGTCCCTGCAGGCAAAAGTATACCTCACCATGGCCCAATACCCACTCCATAAAGGGGACGCCTGGCTTCAAAAAGCCTACGACAAATCCCTGGAGGTGATCAACAGCCATCAGTATTCGCTTTTTAAAACTTATGCCGGCCTGCGCGACCCCGCCGGACAAAATACGGGTGAGCATATCTTCATGATACAGCACAATGCCAACAACCTGCCGAACATCATGCATTTTTCACTCATGCCGTACCCTGAAGTGCCCGTCTCTGTCATCAACAACGAAGGGGGCGCCCTTGGGCCTCATATGGACTTCTATCATTCATTCGACGACGCCGACATCCGCGGTCAGGAGAAACAGTTCTTTTATACTCATATGCGCAACGTGGACGACACGGCTCAAACCATTACCTTGCCGCAGCCTTACATCTATAAATATTGGGATGACCTTGCGGAGAAAACGAAGAGATCCGGCGCCAACTTCCCGCTGATCCGCTACGCGGATGTCCTCCTTGCCTGTGCCGAGGCAAAATGTCTGCTGGATGGAGGTTCTACGCATGACCCCGCCGCGGTGGACGCCTGGTTTGCCGTCCACCACCGTGCATTCCCTTCGGCGATGGAGCCGGCAGCCCTCTCCTTTGATGATGTATATAAGGAACGGTTTTGGGAGCTGTGTTTTGAATTCCAAAACTGGTACGATATGGTCCGCACACGAAAAGCATTCGACGTTGCAAATAATAAGATCGTCGACCTTGTAGGCTTTCACGCACCCAATCATATCAGGGCCTTTACGGAAAAAGATCTGCTGCTGCCCATACCCTATACCGAATTGTTGAGGGATCCCCTCCTGCAATGAGCCCGGCCGGTCTATAATTTCAGATCGATCTTCTTCCCTGAAGCAACGGCAGCATATATCGCATCGATGATCTTCAGGTCCTTGACGCCTTCTTCTCCATCCACAGGCACGATGGGCTGTTTTCCCTTCAGGATAATGTCGGACATCTCGTCCATCTGTACCGTCTGATGCGTGACGATGGGTTGGTTGATCTCACCCAGGTGGGTGCGTCCTTTGATGGGACCATAGCCTGTGGACGGCCACATTTCAGCCCATCCCTGCGAGCCGTCCAGAAAAAATTTGTCCAGGTTATTCATGTTATAGGTAGAGAGGCAGGACGCCACCGCCCCGCTGGGAAAGCCCATCTGGAACTGGATGGTCTCATCCACCCCTTCCTTGAACTTGACCTTGTCCGTCTTGGTCTCCTGGGCCGTGACCCAGATGGGGTCCTCCCCTGTCATATATCGTGCGCCATTGATGGAATAGATACCGATGTCCATCATTGACCCGCCGCCGGCCAGCGCTTTATTCAGCCTCCACTGGGTGGGATCGCCGATGGTAAACCCCGAAAGCCCCTGGAAAAAACGGATAGTCCCGAACTGACCCGACTTTCGCATGCCGATCACTTGCAATGTATGCGGTTCGAAGTGCATCCGGTAGCCCACCAGCAGCTTGACCCCGGCCTTTTTACAGGCATCCACCATCTCCTGGCCGTCCTTTGCATTGACGGACATGGGTTTTTCGCTGATGGCATGCTTACCCGCTTTTGCCACCCGTATCACGCCCTCCTTATGCAGGGCATTTGGCGTGATGACATATACGGCATCGATATCGGGATTATTCCTGATGGCATCATACGTCTCATAATTATAGCAATTCTTTTCCGGGATATTGTACCTGGACTGCCAGTTCTTTAGCTTTTCGGGATGTCCGCTGATGGCCCCTACCAGCTTGGCCTTTGTACAGGATTGCATGGCCTCTGCCACCCGGGTGCCATAGCTGCCCAGCCCCATGATGGCTACGCGCAGGACGGCACCGTCGGACGAACTATTACATCCTGTCAGAGGCGCGGCACTGGTGAGATAGGATAATGAAGGGAAGGCAATAGCCGATGCGGCCAGCTTTTGGAGGAAGTCACGTCGGGAGTTCATGGCAATAGCTTTATTAGGTTGAACTCAATTTAACGATTTCCGGGTCAACAACCTAAGCTCACTTTTTACAAAGCCCCGATCATCCTGAAGATATCTTCGGGGGATCGTCCCTCCTTCCTGAGAAATTGAACAGAGGTCGCCCCCGCCGACTTGGATAGCTTGCCGCCATCCTTATCCTTCAGCAGCTCATGATGATAAAAACGGGTCTTTTTAAAATCCGCTCCCCCGGGCAGGAATGAGGCAAGATACAGCTGGGCAAGCGTGGAAGGCCAGAGATCCTGCCCCCGCACGATAAGATCGACGCCAAAATACAGATCGTCCAATATAGAAGTCAGCTGATAAGCAGGATATCCATCTTTTTTCCGAACGACAAAATCCTGCATGGTAACATCCAGCTGCGTCCGGACAACCTCCCCTCCCGACCCATGGACAACCAATTCCTGCAACATATCCGTCCGTATCCGCCAGCTGACATCCTGTGCATCCAGTGAAATGCCTTTGTCCCGGCAAGTGCCCGGATAGATGCCATCCGCGGATTCCCGCGCTATCTGACCCCTGGAACACGTACAGGCGAATAAAATGCCCGCAGCCCGCAGGTCCTGTAACGCGTCTTCATACATTTTCATCCGGTGGATCTGAGACCACTTCGCTCCGAAATCCCTCACATCCCTGGGACCCTCGTCCCAGGGAACACCCAAAAATTCCAGCGTCTCGAATATATCCTGCACATAACGCTCCTCCACTCGCTCTCTATCCAGATCATCGATACGTAAAAGCACCTTCGCCCCCGCAGTCTTCGCCAATCTGGCAGTAATGATAAACGAAAGGATATTCCCCAGGTGCAGGAAACCGCTGGGTGTGGGTGCAAGCCTTGTTCTCATGCCCCGCAATATACTTTTTATTCAGTCAATAGCCCCGCCGGCACCTTCCCATCCGCCGTAGGCAGCGACAGCCCCAATAATTTCGCGACGATCACAGCCTGGTCCCGCTGGTTCATCTGCTCTATCACACCTCCTTTTTTGATCCCGGGCCCATGGGCTATATAACCCGTACGTATCTCATAAAAATCCGGGAAATGGCCATGTGTCCCTCCATGTCCCGGTTTGATGGCTTCCCCCTTCATGGCGTTTCCGAATGAAGCGCCGTTCTCGGCGCTGAGCGCAAACGGCACCAGCGGGTTGGCGCCGATGGCATCCAGCTTCGCCCGGTCGATGATACGGAATAATTTCTTATCCTCCTCCGGCACACCGGCCAGCACCTCCTTCACTTTCGCCGCCGTCTCCTTGTCATTTGCATCTTTCAGGTACAAATAGGAGCTGCCGCCCACCGAAAAGAACTGCGCCTTCCACTCATCCTTCTTTACATCCGTGATCAGCCCTGCCTTTACCAGCCAGACGTTGGGATTTACACTGGTTGTCACATTCACAAACCCATGATCGCCTGTGATGATAAGCACCGTTTTATCCCAGATACCGGCCTTCTTCAACGCATCCACGACAATACCCACGCTGCTGTCGGCATCCTTCACCGCCGCCCTCACACTGTCCCCATCCCTGCCCTGCATATGCGAGTAATGATCCACGGAAAAGAAATGGATGGTCATCAGGTTCGGTTTCGCTTTTTCAATGACATAGGCGGCAATCCTCGCCACATTATGGTCCCTGCCATACTCGATCTTCGCGGCAGGCTGCTCCGGCGTACCGAACACCTCCTTCTTAAGCACATCCACAAACCCCGCAGGCCTGGAATATTCTTCCCGCACCTTTTCTCCCAGGCTGCCGATATCGGGGATATTATATTGTACGGGCGCATCGGCCGAAACAGGCCAGAACAGCGCCGCCACGGTCATACCCTTTTTCTCCGCGGCAGCCCAGATGGTCGGCGAATGGATCGAGCTGTCATTCCAGTATATTTTGCCGGTGGGACCATTGGGCTCGAACATGCTATTGAAATAGACGCCATGCTTCGCCGGCTGCACACCCGTCACGATGGTCGTATGAGAAGGATAGGTCATGGAAGGGAATACGCTGTTCACTCCCTTGGCATATGTACCCTCCTGCATCAGCTTATGAACATTCACCATTTGAAAAGAAGGGTCCAGGTAAAGCTGTGGACGAAAACCATCCACGGTAATAAGCACCACATGCTCTACCCGCTGTGAAAATACCTGGCCGCACAGGAACAAACCCAAAAAAAGACAAACAAATAGCTTTCTCATATCGATACATTTATTTCTTTCTATGTTCAACCGCGGCCTCCACCGGGAAATGATCCGACGGCGTCCGGGCAGTATACTTATTACCCTCCTCTTCTTTCAATCTATAGGTATCCGTTAGGATCCCATACCTGTCCACTTTAAACTGCCGGCTGACAAATATATGGTCTATACGGCTATCCGTCTTACCATCCGTACGGAAACTATTAAAAGTACCATTGGTCGCCAGCCTGATGGGCGACAATTCATAACAATCTCTTAATACGCCTGACTCATTTATCAGCTGATAGCTCTCGCTGTGCTGGTCCACGTTAAAATCACCGGTAAGAATGACAGGAGTCCCCGCCGGCATGCCTTGTATCCGCGCCAATATCAGCTTGGCGCTCTCCGCACGGGCCTTTACCCCAATGTGGTCCATATGCAAATTGAACATATAAAACACAAAACCGGTGCTGATCTCCCTAAACTTCCCCCAGGTGCAGATCCTGGGCAGCACGGCATCCCATCCTTTATTGGGCCTGTCCGTGATCTCGGAGAGCCAGAAATCACTATGGTCCAGCAGCTTGAACTTCGCGGTTTTGTAAAAAATGGCCGAATGCTCGCCCGCCTGCCGGCCGTCGTCACGGCCAATACCGATATATGCATAACCCGGCAGGCTATCCCGCAGACCTTCCAGCATATGATACAGCCCTTCCTGCGTGCCAAAAATGTCAAAATCATGAAAACGCACGATGGCTGCAATAACAGGCAAACGCTGCCCCCAGCCATTACCACGCATGGAATCCTCATGGTTGGCATAACGCAGGTTGTAGGTGCCGATGTTGAACCGTTGTGCAAATGCAAACGTCGTTCCGAAGAGAAGGGACAGCCATATGACTGCCCCTTTGATAAAAACATGCTTCATCTGTATAGTTTATTGGTCCCAGCCGGGATTCTGTGGTTTCAGATTCGGGTTCAGCTGGAGATCGTTATATGGAATGGGGTAAAGATAGAACTTATCGTCCCATGGATGTGGAATATTGTTCAACCAATGTATCTCACCATATGTGTCATGGGCGAGTACCTGCGGATTGTCCACACCCTTTACCTGCTTGGACACATTGACAAAGGTCACACCCGTCGAATCTTTCGGAACGGTCCCCTGGTAGAAATAAACATCGGGCTTGCCATTCTGGTCCAGGTCCAGGTACTGATTGATAGCAGGTACATACATGCCTGTCCAGGGCTTTGATACGAGCTCCCCGTGTTTCCAGCGTGTCAGATCGGCAAAACGGAAACCTTCCAATGCCAGCTCGATACCCCTTTCCCGGCGGATCTCCATCAGCACAGGATCGCTGACATCACCATAATAATTTGCCTTCATATAAGGGTCCACCGTTGTGGGCATGTTGTTGTAATTCAAAATGCCGGCCCTTTTTCTCAGGGCGCCGATGGTCAGTGACCAGTCACTGGGCGTGAACAGCCCCAATTCTGCCTGTGCCTCCGCATAGTTCAGCAATATCTCCGCATACCGCATAAAAGGAATGGAATTCGTATTCAGCGTGCCGCCGTCAAAATAGGTATCATCCAGGCACCACTTGATGGGCATATAGCCCGTATAAGTATAGTTAAAGGCAGGAGGAGTGGCGGACGATTTGCCGCTGTTGATCCGCTTATAGCCTGGGGTGCGGATGGTCTGCTGCAGACGTTTGTCACGTCCCTGCGTTTCCTCCCAGAAAGGCATGGTCTCATACCCGGGATTATCCGTAAAAGGCGTGCCGTCGATGTTCAGATAGGTGTTGATAAAGGTACGGGTAAAGCTCAGCCGCACGCCATAGGTAGAGCTGGTATACCACCAGTTGGCATCGTTCAATACAGCCAGGGCCTGGTTGCTGACAACGGATAGCATGACTTCCGAGGTCACAGGCAGCGTGCTGATAAATACGCTGCGATAAGACAGATCGTCGCCATTCGACGTATTCAAGCTAAAGCCGCCGCTGTCTATAACAGCTTTTGCCGAGGTGGCCGCCTCCTGTAGCCAACGGTTCGCGGCATTATTGTCTCCCACCTGGTATTTCTGGTAAGTCCCTTCAAAAAGACAGATGCGGGATTTCAGACCGTATGCCACCCATTTTGTGACCAGGCTCCTGGTGGCGTCGGTAGTAGTGATATTCGCGATGGCGTAGTTCAAGTCTGCCAGCACCGAATCCATTACCTTGGAACGGGGATCGCGGTGCCCATATAAGAGGGCCGTATCATATTGGGTCAGGGGCTTGCCGATCCAGGGCACATCGCCAAAGCGCTGTACCATGCCATAATAAAAATATGCCCTGAAAAATTTTGCAAGACCCATATAATTGTCCCGTATGGATTGTACAACCTCGGGGCCCGTGTTATTGGCGATAAAATAATTGATATTCCTCAGCTTTGACCAGGACCATCCTGAGCTCTGCCGGGAGCCAAATGCGTTGGGACGTATGAGGTTGGGAATGGCATTCTCGGCGCCGTAGTCGCTGATGTCCCCATCTTTCTTATAGAGGTCATTGATGGTCGGCAGACTGTCATAGAACGAGTTGGCATATAGCTGCAATCCATCCGCGCTGCCGAATACCACATCCCTGGTGGCGCTGGACTGCGGGTTCTGGTTCAAACTCTTATTACAGCCGGCTAGTAACGCCATTGCCACGCACCAGGTAATATATTTTTTATTGAGACGCATACTGCTATTTTTAAATTGTGTCAATGATCGGTTTACAACGTGATACTTAATCCCAGGGTAACGCTCTTTAAAATGGGGTAGTTGTTCCCATTGCCGTTGTTGGAAGTCCCCGTCAGGATGATATCCGACTTGCCGATGCTTTCGGGGTCGATATCCCGTGTCAGCTTGAATAGGGGAGAATAGGTCCAGAGGTTCTCACCCGACACATAGCACCGGACGCCGGTGAGCTTCAGCTTCTGCACCAGTCCTGCCGGCAGATTGTAACCCACCTGTACATTCTTCAGCCGTATATACGCCGTATTCTGAAGATACCTTGTCTGCGCGGTATACAGCTCGCCCTGGCTGTTCTGCGCCGTATAACCACGGTACCGGGGGAAATAGGTGTTGGGGTTTTCCGGGCTCCATATCTTGCCTTCCTG
>DASZVM010000961.1:0-5049 GCA_035547295.1 Puia sp.
GCTATGTTCACCAGCTTTTCCATCAGATCGATGCCTGCAACCCTTTCTTTCAGCGGCCGTCCCAGGAGACGGGAAGCCCATACCACGGCCTGTCCGTCCGCATTTATAATATCCGCATTGACGACGCTTTCCCTCAGCTGGGGGTCCTTTTGCATATTGACGATCTTGCCGGCATTTACTACGGTATGGTGCAGGTGCTGGTGGCCGGAAATGGCGTCAATGATACGATCGACCGTTTCCGTCATATTCAGATTGTCTATCGGGGTGCCTAATACTACAACTCTTTCGTCCATTTTCCAGGTTTAAAGGCGATCAAAAAATAGGTTAATGCATAAAACATCCAGGCCTGCGCCCAACGCATATAGCAGATGCGGGAGCTTAGAAAACGTTTTTTCTGATAAAAAAAGTATCCCTTCCCGCTCTGCATGTTATTTATTGTCCAGCCCAGCACTTTTTCCACCAGGGCCCGGTGCTCGTGGATACGGTCCAGCTTATACAGGGTGGCTATCAGCTGGGCAGGAGAATGGATATCCACCGGATAGGTCTGTTTATCATAGTATTTGGGGATCCCTTCCTCCGTGAAAAAATTCTCCAGGTAGTACCTGAAACCTTTCTCCACAAAGGGCTGAAAGCTGTCATCGTCCGTATACTGCCCATACTGATGGAGACATTCCAGGTTAAAGCCCGTATGAAAATTATCCACCCACTGATGGTAGGGCAGCGTACCATATGCCCACGCCCCATTGGGCTGCTGATGATCGCAGGCATATTGCATGACCTTCCGGGCTTCCTGCCGCAATACTTCCTCTCCCGTGTACCTGAATACCCTGCTCAGCAGCCGGCCGCCAAGCAAAGAAGCATTGAAGACCTGGGTCTTATCCAGGGGGGAATAGGAAAACGAGTAATTCCCCTTGCCGTCATAGGTCCTGTTAAGGTCCTGCAGGACAAACCGGGCGCTGCTGACGGCCGCATCCAGCCATCTTTGCTGAGGGACTATATCATAAGCCGTTAAAAGCGAGTCGGATACAAAGGACGTTGCAACGACCGTAGGCGTCCATTTTGGCTGGAAGAAAGCCCGGGCCTGCCAGTCGAAATTATATCCCCAGCAGCATCCTGAATATCCTTTGGAGCTGATGTCCAATATTTTATCCGCCAGATAACAGATCCGTTCCCTGTACTCGGGTCGTGGGTCCGCCCGGTAAAGATGGGCGTAGCCTGTAAGAAAAAGACCCAATCCTTTGGCGTTGTGCTGTTCAGGCACGCCGGCGATCCGGCGGAAATTAACAGGGCTTTTTTTAAAGAATTGTACCCAGGCGAGCCGGCACCAACGGGAGTCCCTGATAAAAGGAAGGGCCTGGAACAGCCTGCTATTCAACCCGTCATAGGGATCCCAACCGGCGAAATCCTTCTTTTGACAGAATGTCTCCAAAGAGGAGAAGCTACTTACAAAGGGATCAGGAATAGGTGTTTTATGGATATGATCTTGATTTAGAAAGCGCAAAATTAAGGAATATTTCCGCTTTTCTTTCCCACCATCCAAACCGACAGGCCTATCCGATGGAATACCATGCTGTCCATTATCCGGAACAGCGGCACCAGCGCATTGTACACGTCCATTTGATAGGACGGTATCACTTTGTTTCTCAATATCGTACCTGAAACGAACCAACCAAGGATACCTGCCAGGTTAAAGTTCCGGCATCGCACTATAGACAAGTGGGGAGATACCAACCGTTGCATGGATGTCCTGGAATAGCGCCGGAAATGCCCCAGCTCTTTGTCAAACCGGTTGTATAAGAGCTGATAAGCCGGTACCAGGACGATGAGCCGGCCTCCTTCCTTCAGCAATTTCGTACAATTGGCAATGGCCAGTCCATCCTCTTTTATATGTTCTATCACGTTTAGCGCTATCACCGTATCGAACATCCCGTGACAGGCGCTGAATTTCTCATCGAACCGTCTGTCTTCCAGGTCCATGTCAAGGACTCCGCCGAAATGAGGATGAGAGGAGAACTTTTCCTCCAGCAGCTTTCTGTAATGGGCCGAGTAATCGCTGAGGACCACCTCGCCGCCCGTGTTCAGCAGGAGACTGGATATATTGCCGATGCCGCTGCCGGCTTCGAATATCCTGCCTTTTATAAAGGGGCGGATCGTATCGAACATCCATTGATTAAATCTATCTGCGCCGGCCAGGGTATTCAATGTCTCGAACCCCTCCTTATCGACAAGTTCCGTCATACATAACATTTAATAAGATCACCGGGACTCGGTACGCCATGCGCTGACCAGGCTAAAGAAAAAGCCCAGCATGACACATCCGACGCTGCGGTCAAGCCAGGTCTCAGGCACCATGGCGATAGCAAAAGAAAGGACGATGAACAGACCCAGCCCATCCCTGGTCCTGTAACAGCCGGCCAGGGGAAAGATGAGGTAGCCCAGCAAAAAGATACAGAGCCCGATAATGCCCAGGTTGCATAACACATCCAGGTAGGTATTGTGCATATTTCTCCTCGATTCCACGGCATAATTGAACTGCCGTTGTTTGTATATCTCCACCAGCTTGTCCTGCTTGTCCCCCAGCGGAATACCTGTTATCCAGTGCCCTTGCAGCATCTGCCAGCCGCATTCCCATACAGCCAGGCGTATATTGGTGCCATTCCACTCATCCCTGGTCTGCGGCACATCCGGTGCTGCTCCCGGATTGCTGTAGACATAGCTTGTATTGCTGAGCTCCTGAAAGCTTTCCAGGGTCCGGGGAGAGGATCTTATTACAAGAAAGGCGGCCACCAGCAAAGCGCCTGTCAGTATAGCCCCTTTCAGATACCGCCTCTTCCTGAGCCCATACCAGGCGGCAAAAACGAGGAAACCCGCATACAGGGTGATGATGGCGATATGGCTGGCCAGAAGATAATGGAATACCAGCAGAAAGGCGATGCTGAGGTATACCAGCCCTTTATATTCGATGGCAAAAGACTGCTTTTGAAGCAAATATACATAGGTGAACAGCGCCAGGTTCACCACCATACCGATGTACACCGACTCCCGCCGGATGGCTGTGGTAAGACGATCGGAAAAAAGATAGCCGGCATCCCCCGACTGCCGGTACTCGTACCAGGCAAATGCGGCGCAGGTAAGGGCTGCCACGGTCGTAAAAAAACAATAGGAGAGCAATATCCTGTCTTTCAGCTCCTCCCGGATATATAGAAGGCCGATGCAAAGAGGGAAGATCAACAGGGGCAGACGTCTTACCAGCATCACCATGGCTTCCTGTCTGTTGACAGAAAGAAATGCGCTTACAATGTGCAGCAGGTAAAAAATGATCATGAACATGACCTCTTTTCGTGCGCGCAGCAACCGGCCTTTTTCCTCCATCGTATTATAGAAGCATGAATGCAGGACCACCGCGATGATAAAAGTGTTGTTGATCACCGGCATTTCAGGAAGGAATAAAGAGACAAAAAAAGCAGAGAGCAGCCAGTACAATATTTTCTCTTTTTGTGAAAATACCTTCCCTGTAAAATCCAATAAGAGGAGTGCCTTCATGCAATGTAAAGGTAAGTATCTAATGCATACAGGCAATACCCGTCTAAACTATACCGCCGGTGAGGTGTTAGTAGGTAGACTTATATTACCTTTATTATTACAAATATTAAATATCTTTCAGGTAACTGTATGAAGATCCTTTTACAATATTTGAAACCCTACCGGTGGCTGGTAATGCTGGCCCTTGTCATGGCGGCCATCAACCAGACCTTTTCCATGCTGGACCCCTACTTTTTTGGCAAGCTGCTGGATGAATATGCCACCCATCCTTTACAATACGGCCACTATGACGCCGCTAAGAAATTTGTCGCCGATGGCTCCCGTTCGCAAACCGACTTTGTCTGGGGGGTATTGGGATTCTTAGGCATCCTCATCGGCGTAGCCATGGTCTCCCGGATCGCCAAGGCCTTCCAGGACTATTTCGGGAATGTCATCGTCCAGAAATTCGGCGCCACTATCTTTACTGACGGCCTTCGTCACTCCATGGCCCTCCCTTTCAGCGAATTCGAGGACCAGCGCAGCGGAGAGACCCTCTCTACCCTGTCCAAAGTGCGCACCGACACCGAAAAGTTCATCATTTCCTTTATCAATGTGCTCTTCGGTATTGTTGTCGGGGTCGTCTTTATCTCCATCTATTCCTTTACCCTCCACTGGGCCATCATGCCCATGTATGTCCTCGGCATGATCTTATTGTCCCTGCTGACCAGCATTCTCAGCAGAAAGATCAAGCGGATACAGAAGACCATCGTCAAGGAGACCAATGCGCTTGCGGGCAGCACCACCGAGTCCCTCCGTAATATCGAGCTGGTGAAAAGCCTGGGGCTGAAAGAGCAGGAAGTGACCCGTCTCAACAACAATACTTTCAAGATCCTGGCCCTGGAGCTCCGCAAGGTAAAGAGCATCCGGGCCCTCAGCTTTATACAGGGCACCTTTGTAAACTTCCTGCGCCAGTGCATCATGTTCCTGCTCTTCTGGCTGGTATTCAGAGGCAGGCTGACGCCAGGGGAAGTGCTGACCATGGTGTTCTATTCCTTCTTTATCTTCGGACCTCTGCAGGAGCTGGGCAATATCATTCTCTCCTATCGCGAAGCCGAAGCTTCTCTTATCAATTTCCACACCCTGATGCAAAAAAAACCGGAGATGCCGCCCGCCGTCCCCCGGCATCTGGGACCCGTAAGGGACCTGGCTTTCCAGGACGTCGTCTTCCGTCATCAGACGGCCCACCACAATGCTATCGACCACATCAGCTTTGATGCCGGCGTGGGCGAAACCCTGGCATTTGTAGGCCCTTCCGGCAGCGGTAAAAGCACGCTTATGAAATTGCTGGTAGGCCTTTACCGTCCCAGGGAAGGAAGGATCCTCTACAATGGAATGGATGAGACCGTCATCGACTTTGACGACCTCCGCAAACAGATAGGGTTCGTCACCCAGGACACCCAGCTCTTTGCCGGCACCATTAAAGAGAACCTCCTGTTCGTAAACCCCGCCGCTACAGAAGCCGACCTG